>NZ_JBJZOK010000011.1:0-228979 GCF_047200615.1 Nocardia sichangensis | reverse complement strand
GCCGCCGACGAACCATTTCGCCACCGGAGCCTCGCTCCAGTCCAGCACCTGGGTCCACGGCTGCTCCCAGTGCAGCCTGCGAGCCTGTTCGGCCCAGAACTCCAGCCGATCGGACCGCGCCCGGTCGTACAGCGCCTCGCTCGCGTTCGCCTGGGCGGCGAACTCCGCGGCGGGCGGGTAGGCGGTGGTGTCGCGGTCATCGGTGGTTGCGCTGGTCACGCGAGATCTCCTAACGAAAGAACAGAGGGGACGAGGAATGCCGGGCAGTGCTCAGTGCACCACCGCCTTCTCGGCGCCGACGCCGGTGAGCGAGCGGACTTCCATCTCCGCGGCCTTGGCCGGGTCCTCGGTCTTGCCTCCCACGAAGGTGCCGATGATGCCGAGCAGGAACGCCAACGGGATGGAAACGATGCCCGGGTTGGACAGCGGGAACCAGTCGAAGTCCGAACCGGGCAGCATGGCGGTCTTGCTGCCGGACACCGCGGGGGAGAACACGATCAGCACGATCGTCGAGATCAGGCCGCCGTACATGCTCCACAGCGCGCCGGTGGTGTTGAACCGCCGCCAGAACAGCGAGTACAGGATGGTCGGCAGGTTCGCCGACGCCGCGACCGCGAACGCCAGCGCCACCAGGAAGGCGACGTTCTGGCCGTTGGCCAGGATGCCCAGCGCGATGGCCAGTATGCCGATCACCACGGCGGTGATCCGGGAGACCCGGACCTGTTCGCGCTCACCGGCTTTCCCGCGCTTGATGACATTCGCGTAGATGTCGTGGGCGAACGACGCCGACGCCGTGATGGTCAGGCCCGCGACCACCGCGAGGATGGTGGCGAAGGCGACCGCCGAGATCACCCCGAGCAGCACCACGCCGCCGAGTTCGAAGGCCAGCAGCGGCGCGGCCGAGTTCTGCCCGCCCGCGGCCGCGAGGATGCGATCGGGCCCGACGATCGCCGCCGCGCCGTAGCCCAGGACCAGGGTGAACAGGTAGAACGCGCCGATCAGGCCGATGGCCCAGACCACCGAGCGTCGCGCCTCTTTGGCGGTGGGCACGGTGTAGAAGCGCATCAGCACGTGCGGCAGGCCCGCGGTGCCGAGCACCAACGCCAGGCCCAGCGAGAGGAAGTTGAGCTTCGAGGTCTCGCTGCCGCCGTACTGCGCGCCGGGTGCGAGCACGTCGCGTGCGGCGACGGCCTTGTTCGCCGAACCGGAGACCGCTTTCTGCGCGGAGCCGAGGATCTCGGAGAAGTCGAAACCGAACTTGGCGAACACCATGACGGTCATCAGCGCCGCGCCCACGATCAGCAGCACGGCCTTGATGATCTGCACCCATGTGGTGCCCTTCATGCCGCCGACCAGGACGTACACGATCATCAGCACGCCGACGACGGCGATCACGATGGACTGCCCGGTCTTGTCGGTGACATCCAGCAGCAGCGCGACCAGCCCGCCCGCGCCCGCCATCTGCGCGAGCAGGTAGAACAGCGACACCGTCAGCGTGGACAATGCCGCGGCGGTGCGCACCGGGCCTTCCTTCAGCCGGAAGCTCAGCACATCGGCCATGGTGAATTTGCCGGTGTTGCGGAGCATCTCGGCGACCAGCAGCAGCGCGACCAGCCAGGCGACCAGGAATCCGATCGAGTAGAGGAATCCGTCGTAGCCGTAGACCGCGATGGCGCCCGCGATGCCGAGGAAGCTGGCGGCCGAGAGGTAGTCGCCCGCGATGGCGACGCCGTTCTGCGGACCGGAGAAGCCGCGCCCGCCGGTGAAGTAGTCGGCGGCGGTGGCGTTGTTCCGGCTGGCGCGGATCACCACGATCATCGTGATCGCGACGAAGACGCCGAAGATGGCGATATTGGCGACCGGGTTGCCGACGGTCGCCGCCGCGGCGTAGGTGTGCACGGTGTTCATGCCCGGTCTCCCTCGAGGTAGCCGCGGATTTTCGCTGCGCGCGGATCCAGTTCCCGGTTGGCGAACCGGACGTACAGCGCGGTGATGGCGAAGGTGGAGACGAATTGGCCGAGGCCGAGCAGCAATCCGGCGTTGATCTCGCCGAAGACGGGGCGGCTCATGAAGTCGTGCGCGTAGGCGCCGAGCAGGACATAACCGAGGTACCAGAGCAGGAACAGCGCGGTCATCGGAAATACGAAGCGGCGCAATCGCGTTCGCAGTTCCTGGAATTGGGGGCTCGCCTGGACTTCGGCGAATTCTGCTGCGCTCGGCGCTCGCCGCCCTGCGGTGTCGTCGAGTTCGGTACTGGTCATGATGGTCCTACCAAGTGACGTGGCTTACTTCTCGAGGACGGTAAGCCAGGGATAGGGGCCACCAGTAGGCTGTGGTGTGGGTCACTCCGTGAAGGTGTCCGAATCTGCGGTGAGCGGTCGGTACGGCGCGACGAACGGTCGGCGCGGGCCCGCTCAGTCCGAACGCAGGCTGCGCTCGCGGTCAGCGCCCATGCCCAAGCGCTCCGGCGCGTGCATCCGGACGAAGATCCGGCTCACCGTCCTCGCGCCGAGCCCACGGGTGAACGAACTCACCAGCACCATGGTGGCGAACGCCAGCGGCACGCTGATCGCCGCGGGATAGCTCAGCAACGCGGCGGGCCAGCCGCCCGCCACGTCGTCGGAGAAGCCGCCGGTGACCGAGACGGCGGTCGCGGCGCCCGCCGCGAGCCCGCCCGCGACCAGACCGGCCGCCGCGCCCGTCGCGGTCAGCCCGCGCCACCAGATGCCAAGGACCAGCAGCGGGCACAGCGTGGAGGCGGCCACGGCGAAGGCCAGGCCGACGGTGCGGGACAGATCCAGCGACACCACCGTCAGCGACAACGCCAGCGGTACCGAGCCCGCGACCAGTGCGGCCGTGCGGAAGTCCCGGATGCGCCCGCGCAGCATGTCGGTGCTGAGCACGCCCGCGATGCTCACCAGCAGTCCCGACGAGGTGGACAGGAACGCGGCGATCGCGCCCGCCGCGGCCAGCGCCGCGAGCAGCTGACCAGGCAGCCCCGCGACCACCGACCCGGGCAGCAGCACCACCGCGGCGTCGGAGGTTCCGGTGATCAGCAGTTGCGGCACGTACAGCCGGGCGAAAACGCCCAGTAGGACGGGGAACAGATAGAAGAGGCCGACCAGGCCGATCACCGCAAGCGCGGTCGTGCGCGCGGCCCGCCCGTCGGGGTTGGTGTAGAAGCGCACCAGCACGTGCGGAAGGCCCATGGTGCCGAGGAAGGTCGCCAGGATCAGCGAATAGACCTGGTAGCTGGGATGCGGACCGCCGAGTCCGCCGCCCGGCGTCAGCCAGCCCGCGCCGTCGGCGGGGGCGCCGGCCACCACCGGCACCGCCGCTCCGGCCTCGAGCACCAATCGCGTCCCCGCCGCCAGTTCGTGCGTGCCGGGCGTCAGCGGCACCGTGCCGTCGACGGCGTGCTCGTCGATGGTTCCCGTGATCGAAACCTGTTGCGGTGCACCGACCCGCACCACCACGTCGGTGGTCACGTCGACGGTCGTACGTTCGGACACCACCGGCGGTGCGGGCGCGCCGAGCTCCCGTTGGTCGGCGAGGAAGTGCCCGAGCAGCACCAGCGCGGGCAGTGCCACCGCGGTCAGCTTCAACCAATACTGGAACGCCTGGACCAAGGTGATCGAGCGCATCCCGCCACCCACCACATTGGCGATCACGATCGCGCCGACCGCCACCGCGCCCACCCAGTCCGGCACCCCGAGCAGGATGTGCAGCGTGAGTCCCGCTCCCTGGAATTGCGGGATCAGGTACACCGCGCAGATGAGCACCACGACGGTGGCCGCGAGCCTGCGCAAACGCACCGAGCCCAAACGGAATTCGGCGAAGTCGGGCACCGTGTACGCGCCGGAGCGGCGCAGCGGCGCGGCGACGAACAGCAGCAGCGCCAGGTATCCGGCGGTGAAGCCGACCGGGTACCACAGCGCGTCCGCGCCGTATTTCGCGATCAACCCGGCGACCCCGAGAAACGAGGCGGCCGAAAGGTATTCGCCGGAGATCGCGGCCGCGTTCCAGCGCGGCCCCACGCTGCGGGAGGCGACGAGGAAGTCCGAGGTGGTGCGCGCGAGCCGCACGCCGTACGCGCCGATCGCGACGGTCGCCAGGGCCGCGAGGATCAGCGCCGCGACCGTCAGCGCGGGGGCCGTGCCGGAGGTCATGACATACCGATCTCGAACGCGGCGCGCGTGTTCTCGGACCAGGTGCACCGATACGCCGAGCGACGAACGAAGCCCGTCGGACCGGAGCGCATCGATACCGTGGTCCGCGCCGCGGCAGGCATTCGGGCCGGTCGCACCGTCAGTCCTCGGCCAGTTCGAGGAAGTCCTGTTCGTTGCGTTCGGCCAGGCGCACGTAGGTCCGGCCGATCAGGAACAGCAGCGGGTACACGGCGCCGCCGAGCAGCAGCCAGGGCAGCCGGATGCCAAGCACTGTGAACGAGCCGATCGAACCGATGCCGAACAGTATGGGCAGCGCGCACAGCAGCGCGATCGTCACCAGGCCCACGCGCAGCGCGAGCCCGAGTTGCGCGCGGATCAGGCCGCCGATGAGCGCCTCGCCGAACTCCGTCTGCTCGGCGACCTCGACTCTCGTGCGCACTCGCCGCGCGCCGCGTCGTTCGGAGAGCACCACGCGCTCGCGCGCCGGACGCTGCGGCGCGGTCACTGATTGCCCCAGTGTTGCCGGGGCCTGTGCACCAGCCGCTGTTTCAGTTCACGCACCTGCCTTCGGCTCACCGGCAGTTCGACCGCTTGCGCGTCGCCCTCGGCCCGCAGGCACACCACCGTGCCGGAACCTATCGTGCGCAGCCCGGTGACCAGCCGCAACGCCACCAGATACGAGCGGTGCACCCGCAGGAATCCCGCGTCGTGCCAGCGTGCTTCCAACGCCGACAACGGGATCCGCACCAGATGCGATCCGGCGCTCGTGTGCAGCCGCGCGTAATCCCCGTCGGCTTCCACCCAACTCACGCTCGACCTCGGTACCAGCGTGGTCACTCCGCCCAGTTCCACCGGGATGACCTCGCTCGGATCGGCGCGCTCGTCGGCGGCAGGCCGGTGCGGCGCGCTGCGGGACGCCGCGATCCGCCGCACCGCCTCGGCGAGCCGCGCTTCGCGCAGCGGCTTGAGCAGGTAGTCCACCGCGCCCAGATCGAATGCGGCGATCGCCCGGTCGTCGTGGGCGGTCACGAACACCACGGCGGGCGAATTGGCGAACTCCGACAGGATGCCCGCCAGCTCCATACCGTCCAGGCCGGGCATGTTGATGTCCAAAAACACCGCGTCCACGGGATGAGCGCGCAGCACCCGCAACGCGCTGGTGGCATCGCCCGCCGCGTGGATCTCCCCGATCTCGGCCCGTGCGCGCAGCAGATACACCAGCTCGTCCAGAGCGGGCTTCTCGTCGTCCACGGCGAGCACGCGCAGCGCGCCCGCCGGCTTGCCGGTAACGCGGGTCACAATCGCTCCATCGTAAGGGGCTCGCGCTGGGCAGCCGAGCCGGTGCTGTCGGCGTGATGCTGCCTACTCGTGTGCGTCCGCGTTCGAGCCGGGATGCCTGGTGGGCACGGGCCCGTGCTTCGAGGCGTTGCATGGGTGGTCTCGTGCCTGCGTCCGGGCGTTGCGTGTGCCGGTTTCGTGGGTGCGGGTACCCGAAGGCCTCACGCAGTACGTACACCACGCGTTCCTTGGCGGTGAGCGTTCCATGAGCGTGAGCATGGCGATCGACACCGATTCGCGTTGTTGGAGGAATTCTTGGCCGCAGCGGTCAGCGGCCGAACCGACGAGCTGGTGCGGGCCCGATGTGCGTTGTGGGCGCGAGCTGTCCTGCTTAGGGCGCGTCGCGCGCCGGTTTCACGGCCGGATGCCCGCGCGGAATTTGGGAACCCGCAGGCTGACCTTCGTGCCCGCGCCCGGCGCGGTCTCCACGACCAAGCCGTAGTCGTCGCCGAAGGCCGCGCGCAATCGGTCGTCGACGTTGGCCAGGCCGACGTGCGCGGCCTCTCCGGAGCCCGCGGGGCCGGTCCCGGTGTCGACGGCGTCCAGCGCGCCGGAGCGTAAGAGGTCCGGGTCCATGCCGACGCCGTCGTCCTCGACGCTGATCACACAGTCGGTGCCCGCGTCGGTGGCGACGATGCTGACGGTGCCGCCGTGGGCGGCGCCCGCCAGTCCGTGCCGCACCGCGTTCTCCACCAGCGGCTGGAGCGCGAGGAAGGGGAGGACCACGCCGAGCACCTCGGGCGCGATCCGCAGCCGGACCTGGAGGGCGTCGCCGAAGCGGGCGCGTTCCAACGCGAGGTAGCGCTCGATGTTGCGCAGCTCGTCCGACAGCACCGTGAACTCGCCCGCGGCGCGGAAGGAGTAGCGGGTGAAGTCGGCGAACTCGAGGATCAGCTCGCGGGCCCGCGCCGGATCGGTGCGGACGAACGAGGCGATGGTGTTCAGCGCGTTGTAGATGAAGTGCGGGCTGATCTGCGCCCGCAGCGCGCGCACCTCGGCCCGGTCCAGCCGGGCCCGCGACGCGTCCAGTTCGGCCAATTCGAGCTGCCCGCAGGCGTACCGCGCCACTTCGGCGACCGCACCCAGCCGCCCCGGCCCCGGCTGCCCGGTATTCACGACGCCCAGCACACCGGCCACGCCGTTGGATTCGATCAGCAACGGTTGCGCTATCAGCGTGCGCCCGGCGTGTTCGCCGCGGCCGGGTCCGGCGACGAGTACCGGACGCTGGCCCGCGACGGCGCGTTCGGCGGCTTCGCCGAAGTACTCGGCCAGTTCGGCGTGCGGCCCGTCCCAGGCGAGCACCGTGCCGTCGGCGTCGGCCAGCGCGAGCGCCTCGGCGCCGGTGAGCGCGCGCAGATGGGGCGCGGCTTCCCGCGCGGACTCCTCGGTCAGCCCGCGCCGCAGCGGAACCGCCGCCAGCGACGCGGTGTGCAGCGCCGAATGCACCGCCCGCTCGGCGGGGGTGGTCACCACTCTGCGGGTGCGCGACCAGATCAGCAACGCACCGGCGATCAACGCGGCCGCGGCCACGACGGCCAGCGCGGTGGTCATGGCGGGCAGCGGCGCGGGGACTTCATGGGCCGATTATCGCGGTGCTCCGATCGCGTGCGGCAGGTGGCGGCCATGTGGTGCGGACGCGGGTGCGCATCCGATCAAGACAGCGCCTGCGCGAACGGGCCGAATCCGGCAATGGGGGCGCGCCGCGGGCGCAGTGCGGCTTGCCGGGAGTTTCGTTCCGGATCGTGTGCGGCATGGTGACGGCCGTGAATACGGGCGGGCCACCGGGCGCGGGCGCTCACGACAGTCGATCGAGACGGCGGTCGCCCGACGGGCCGAGTCCTCGGGGTGTTCCGGCATTCGGCACGATCGCGACACTCGCGGAAATCGGCCGCTCAGACGGCGAGTCGCCAGGACGCGCCGGTGATCTTCCCCACCGACACGCCGGGTGCCCGAGGAGCGTCCGCGAGCCGTTCCGAACCAGTCGGTGCGCCCGCCTAGAATCGGTCCAGCCAACCCCCGTCGAGACCTTGGGAGGAAGGACCGTCTTGGCCGCCTCGTCCGGATCGTTCGTCCATCTGCACAACCACACCGAGTACTCCATGCTCGATGGGGCGGCGAAGATCTCGCCACTGTTCACGGAGGCGAAACGGCTGGGGATGAACGCGGTCGGGATGACCGACCACGGCAACATGTACGGCGCGTCGGAGTTCTACAACTCGGCCAAGAAGCACGACATCAAGCCGATCATCGGCATCGAGGCCTACATCGCGCCCGCCTCGCGGTTCGACACCAAGCGCGTGCAGTGGGGCGATCCGAGCCAGAAGGGCGACGACGTCTCCGGCTCCGGCGCCTACACGCACATGACCATGGTCGCCGAGAACGCGACCGGCCTGCGCAACCTGTTCAAGCTCTCCTCGCTGGCCTCCATCGAGGGCCAGCTCGGCAAGTGGGCGCGCATGGACGCGGAGATCATCGCCCAGTACGCCGAGGGCATCATCGCCACGACCGGCTGCCCCTCCGGCGAGGTGCAGACCCGTCTGCGTCTCGGCCACGACCGTGAGGCGCTGGAGGCCGCCGCGAAGTGGCAGGAGATCTTCGGCAAGGACAATTTCTTCCTCGAGGTCATGGACCACGGCCTGTCCATCGAGCGCCGGGTGCGTGAGGGGTTGCTGAACGTCGGCAAGCAGCTGGGCATTCCGCCGCTGGCCACGAACGACTGCCACTACGTCACCAAGGACCAGTCGAGCAACCACGAGGCGTTGCTGTGTGTGCAGACCGGCAAGACGCTGTCGGACCCCACCCGGTTCAAATTCGACGGTGACGGCTACTACCTGAAGTCCGCCGAGGAGATGCGCGCGCTCTGGGAAGCCGAGGTGCCCGGCGCGTGCGACAACACGGTGCTGATCGGCGAGCGGGTCCAGTCCTACGACGACGTGTGGGCCTTCAAGGACCGCATGCCGGTCTTCCCGGTGCCCGAGGGCGAGGACCAGGATTCCTGGTTGCGCAAAGAGGTCGACCGTGGCCTGGCGCGCCGGTTCCCCGGCGGCGTGCCCGAGGAGTACTACACCCGCGCCTACTTCGAACTCGACGTCATCAAGCAGAAGGGCTTCCCCGCCTACTTCCTCGTCGTCGGCGACCTCGTCAAGCACGCGCGGGAGGTCGGCATCCGGGTCGGTCCCGGCCGTGGTTCGGCGGCCGGTTCGCTGGTGGCCTACGCGCTCGGCATCACCAATATCGACCCGCTGCCGCACGGCCTGCTGTTCGAGCGGTTCCTCAACCCGGAGCGCCCGTCCGCGCCCGATATCGATATCGACTTCGACGATCGCCGCCGCGGTGAGATGGTCCGCTACGCCACCGAGAAGTGGGGCACCGACCGCGTCGCCCAGGTGATCACCTTCGGCACGATTAAAACCAAGGCCGCGATCAAGGACTCGGCGCGCGTCCAGTTCGGCCAGCCCGGTTTCGCCATCGCCGACCAGATCTCCAAGGCGCTGCCGCCGCCGATCATGGCAAAGGACATCCCGCTGTCGGGCATCATGGACCCCGATCACGAGCGGTACAAGGAGGCAGCCGAGGTCCGCGAGCTCATCGGCAGCAACCCGGATGTGGCCAAGATCTACGAGACCGCGCGCGGTCTGGAGGGCCTGATCCGCAACGCCGGTGTGCACGCCTGCGCGGTGATCATGTCCTCCGAGCCGTTGATGGACGCGATCCCGGTGTGGAAGCGGCCCCAGGACGGGGCGATCATCACCGGTTGGGACTACCCGTCCTGCGAGGCCATCGGCCTGCTGAAGATGGACTTCCTCGGCCTGCGCAACCTCACCGTCATCGGTGACGCGCTGGACAACATCAAGGCCAACCGCGGCATCGACCTGGACATGGACAACCTGCCGCTGGACGATCCCGCGACCTACGAATTGCTCTCGCGCGGTGACACGCTGGGCGTCTTCCAGCTCGACGGCGGCCCCATGCGCGACCTGCTGCGCCGCATGCAGCCGACCGGCTTCAACGACATCGTCGCCGTGCTCGCGCTGTACCGGCCCGGCCCGATGGGCATGAACGCGCACAACGACTACGCCGACCGCAAGAACGGGCGGCAGCCGATCAAGCCGATCCATCCGGAGCTGGAGGAGCCGCTCAAGGACATCCTCGCCGAGACCTACGGCCTGATCGTCTACCAAGAGCAGATCATGTTCATCGCGCAGAAGGTCGCCTCCTACTCGATGGGTAAGGCCGACGCGCTGCGCAAGGCCATGGGTAAGAAGAAGCTCGAGGTGCTCGAGGCCGAATACAAGGGCTTCCACGAGGGCATGACCGCCAACGGCTTCTCCGAGGCCGCGGTGAAGGCGCTGTGGGACACCATCCTTCCGTTCGCCGGCTACGCGTTCAACAAGTCGCACGCCGCGGGCTACGGCCTCGTCTCGTTCTGGACCGCCTACCTCAAGGCCAACTATCCGGCCGAGTACATGGCGGGCCTGCTCACCTCCGTCGGTGACGACAAGGACAAGGCCGCGGTCTACCTGTCCGACTGCCGCCGTCTCGGCATCACCGTGCTGCCGCCGGACGTCAACGAGTCCGAGCAGAACTTCGCCTCGGTCGGCAAGGACATCCGCTTCGGTCTCGGCGCGGTGCGCAACGTCGGCGCGAACGTCGTCGCCTCGATCATCCAGGCACGCAAGGAGAAGTCGAAGTTCACCGACTTCTCCGACTACCTGAACAAGATCGACGCGATCGCCGCGAGCAAGAAGGTCACCGAATCGCTCATCAAGGCGGGCGGTTTCGACTCCCTCGGGCATCCGCGCAAGGGTCTGATGCTGATCCACTCGGACGCCATCGATGCCGTGATGGCCACCAAGAAAGCCGAGGCGATGGGTCAATTCGACCTGTTCGGCGGCTTGGACGCGGACGAGTCGGTGACCTCGGTGTTCAACGTGAAGGTGCCCGAGGACGAGTGGGAGTCCAAGCACCGGCTCGCGCTGGAGCGGGAGATGCTCGGGCTGTACGTATCCGGGCATCCGCTCAACGGCGTCGAGCACGTGCTCGCCGCGCAGGCCGACACGCAGATTCCCGCCATCCTGGAAGGCGACATCAAGGACGGCACTCAGGTGACCGTCGGCGGCATCCTGGCCTCGGTGAACCGGCGCATCAACAAGAACGGTCTGGCCTGGGCCTCGGCGCAGCTGGAAGACCTCACCGGTGGCATCGAGGTGCTGTTCTTCCCGCAGTCGTACTCGGTGTACGGGATGGACGTCGTCGAGGACGCCGTGGTGCTGGTCAAGGCGCGCGTCTCGGTCCGCGACGACCGGATCTCGTTGATCGCCAATGATCTCGCCGTGCCCGACCTCTCCGCCGTCGGCGTGGCCAAGCCGCTCGCGGTCACCGTCACCACCCGCATGTGCACACCGGACAAGATCGGCGAACTCAAGCGCGTCTTGTCCAGGCACCCCGGCACGTCGGATGTCCATATCCGGCACGTCGGCGCCCGAGACAAGACCACACTGCTGAAACTCGATGAGCGCCTGCGCGTCTCACCGTCGTCGGCACTGATGGGTGACCTGAAGGCGCTGCTCGGTCCGGGCTGCCTGGCGAGCTGATCGGCGGATTCCGCACCGTCGGGTTCGGGTCGGCGGTCGGGCTGTCCGGCGGTTGTGTGACCCGCAGCGATGCCGGCCCGCTCGCGCCGTCGTCGGGCGGCGTGGGGCCGGTGCGATCGACCCGACAGCCGCGATGTCGCCGCAATCCGAAAGCAACAGTGTCGGCGCATCCGCCGATGCGCCGACACCACGGACCCCGCCGGATCCAGCCCGGCCGCGATCAGCCGCCTGTATCGCCGATCGGCCGCGTGCCGGCCTCACGTGCGCTTCGCCGCGGCGCGGAGACGGAACGGCACCCGTCAGGGCGAATGGTCACCGCTCCCGCTGTGAGCGATCACCGTTGAGCGGCAAGGCAAGCTCGTCGAGCGGCGCGGGCCTCGGCGACGAACAGTTCTGGTTGTTCCCACGCGGCGAAATGACCACCGCGCGCGGGCTGTCCCCAGTGCACGATGTTGGTGAAGCGCTTGGCTGCCCAGCGCTGTGACGGGCGGGGCACCTCGGCGGGGAACACGCTGCCGGCGGTCGGCACTCTGATCTGGTCGCCGACCGCGGTGGTGAACCACTCGGTGACTTCGGTGATGCTCTCCCAGTAGAGGCGAGTGGAGGAAGCGCCGGTCGCGGTCACCCAGTAGAGCATCACGTTGTCCAATACCCGGTCGCGGTCCAAGACGGTGTCGAGGTCATCTTCGTGGTCGCTCCAGGTCCAGACCTTCTCCATGATCCACGCGCACAGCGTGGCCGGTGAGTCCAGTAACCCATAACCCAGAGTTTGCGGGCGCGTGGCGTGGACCGCCGAGTAGGCGGATCCGGTGCGGGTGCGTTCCTCGAGATCGCTGAGCGCACGCCGTTCGGCCTCGGTGAGGTGCGCTTCGTTGTGCTCGGGTGCGGCCAGCGGTGGGATGAGGTGCAGGCCGAGCAGTCTGTGCGGTTGCTGCAACGCGATGCTGGTGGAGATGCTGCTGCCCCAGTCGCTGCCTGCGGCTATGAACTTCTCGTAGCCGAGCTGGGTCGTCAACTCGGCCCAGGCATGTGCGATGCGATGGATGCCCCAGCCCGGCTCGGTGGGACGACCGCTGAAACCGTAGCCCGGCAGGGACGGCGCGACGACGTGGAACGCGTCGGCGGGATCGCCGCCGTGCGCTGCCGGATCGGTGAGCGGGCCGAGGACTTGCTCGAACTCCAGGAACGAGCCGGGCCAGCCGTGAGTGAGGACGAGCGGGACGGCTTCCGGATACGGAGAACGAACGTGGAGCGCGTGTATCGGCACGCTGTCGATCTCGGTGACGATCTGCGGAATTCGGTTCAGCCGCGCTTCGGTGGCCGACCAGTCGTATTCGTCGGCCCAGTACCGGCACAGCTCTCGCAGATACGACAGCGGTACACCTTGGGACCAGTCGGTGACCGGCTCACGCTCCGGCCACCGGGTGCGACGGAGCCGTTCGCGCAGGTCACGCAGATCAGCCTCGGGGATATCGATCCGGTAGGGACGAACGCGGTCGGTCATGGTTGTTCTCTCTGCTCTGCCGGTTGAACGGTTTTCACCAGTTGGCGCGCCAGGCCCAGGTAACGGAGTTCGATCCCGACGCCTCCGGTGCGGGGAATCCGCATCCGAGCGGATCACCACATGAACTCGGCGGCAATGGAACCGACCCCCGTCCATTGTCCAGCCACCCCTCGGCAGCGCGGTCCGGCTCTACGCTCGGTCAGGCCCGCGTTCCATCCGTGCGGTCCGACTACCGGATGCCCGGCGGCCCGAAAGGATCCGTCCGCCGGACACCCTCGGATGCGTTCAGCTCTCGACCGGAAGTCCGGCGTCGGTCCAATCCTGGATGCCTTCACGGTACTTCCGGACGTTGGTGTAGCCGAGTGCCTCCAGCTTGGTGGCCACGTGCTGGCTGTTGGCGCAGGCGGCATTCGAGCAGTAGGTGACGATCGCGGCGTCCTTTGCCGGAAGGAGTTGCGGGGCTTTGGTTTCCACGTCGGCTTCGACCAGGTTGAGCGCGCCGGGAAGATGCGCTTTGGCGTAGTACTCGGCGCCGAGCGCGTCGATGACGGTCACCGAACCCGCCTCGATCTGCTCGGCGAGTTCCTGGCGCGTGATCAGTTCGGTCATGGCAGTGCCTCCTTCAGGGGAAATTTATGTGCGTGCGCACGCTATTATATGTGTGCGTGTGCACGCAACTGGTATGCTTCGATTCGTGCCGAATTCCGTGAGCCGTTCCCACCCGGCCGTCCGCGCGTGGTCCGCGCTGCTTCAGGTACACGCCAAGCTGGTGCCGGAGCTGGACGCGGAACTACGTCGCGCCACCGCGCTGCCACTGACCTGGTACGACGTCCTTCTGGAACTCGACGGACCGCAGGGGCTGCGGGTGAGCGATCTCGGCGAACGGGTCGTGCTGAGCCGGACGCGGGTGAGTCGCCTGGTCGGCGAACTGGAGTCGCACGGCTTGGTGCGCCGTGAGCCCAATCCGGACGACGGGCGTTCAGCGTTCGTGAGCATCACCGAGGCTGGTCGGCAGCGGCTGCGGGCGGCGGCTCCGCACTATCTGACCGGGATCGAACGCCGGTTCAGCGGCCTCAGCCCGGACGAACTCCGAGCTCTGGCCGGGGCGCTACGCAAGGCGCTGGGCCCAGCCGACCTGTCCGATCCGAAGCGCTAGCGAGCCGGTCGCCGCCGCCATCATCGCGCTGGCACCGCGCGCGGTCCTGTTCCTGTGCTGCTGCCGCCCGGCGCTGACGCCCGATCGGCTGACCGGCGCTCGAAGCCCCTCGATCAATCCCTGGCCGACGCCATCGGGCCGGGCGCAGTGGCCGCCCAGGGCCTCGCCGAGGCAGAACGGCTCGAATGCCACAGGCCGCGGCGCGGCTGGGAGCGCACACCGGTGGCATCGAGGTGCTGTGCGCACCGGCCGCTGCGTTGGCGGCGACTTCGAGGCGCTACCCAGCCCGGGTCGACGCGGCGGGTCGTGCGCGGTCAGGAATGGAGCCACTGCTCGATCTGCTCCAGATTCGCGGCGGAGATGACGACGTCACCGTTTTCGGCGTCCAGCAGCTTCCAGTCGTGCGGTGACACCGGATCGCGCACCAGAAAGTAGCCCGCTCGCGTGGCGCGGTCGGTGAGGTCGCGGAATCGCTCGGAGTTCGGATCCGGTGCGGCCGCTGCGGTTCGATTCATGAGGGATTGCTCCATGGGCGGTGTTGTCGTGCGGAATCCGGCGTGATGCGCCCGGCGGCGACCAACGCGGCGAATGCGGCGCGCTTTCTGGCGCAGTCGTGATCGCGGTGTAACTGCATGGCGTGGTGTGCTGCGGCGACGGTCAGCGGCTGGGCGGGTGCGGCGCATGTCCACGCTTCCGGCCACCGGACCGGGCGCGAATGACTCTGCGAGCGAGTCGGTTTGCGCCGAGGAGCGAATCGGCGCGGCTGATCGGTCGGCCACACGCACCCGACGCCGAGCAGCGCCGCGCCACATCCCGCGAATACCGTCACGATGCTCGACAGCAGGGCCCATATCCCCACGCGGCTCACCGCTGGCAGCCGTCGCCGGAACCGGTGCGCAGGTCCTCGGCGAGCTCGTGCAATCCGTCCAGAACCTGCTGGAACGTCCAGAGTTCCGGTGCGGTGTCGGGGTGCGGCAGGTCGTCGGTGTGGTCGGTAGGGAACGCGATACCGCGCCGGTGAGCGCGTTCACGCGGGCTCGACTCCTGTGGCACGATCCGGCCGCGCCGTACCAAGGTGTAGAAGGCGACCCACTTCCACGCGCACCGATCGACCCGGCATCCCCGGTGCCGCCGCATAAGCCGGTGCGCCAACTCGACGTCGGCCGAGCCGCAGATTATCGGCGGCGCGACCACCACGCCGCCTTCCTTCTGATTACGCACGATCTTTCCTATCCCTTCCTGCCCAGTCGGGCTGGTGATGTCATGAGTGGCACATGGCTGCGGCATTTCGCGAGTGGGCTCTCCATCATGTGCCGCTGATCTTGAATCTCGGGGCCGTCACGGCTGGTGGTTGACGGGTGCTTGCGTCGCCAGGGTGTTTCGGCCGTGGTGGGTGATTTCGTAACGGTTGATTCGGGGCCCGGTCACGATGAGTTCTTGGCTGACGAGGTTCGCCAGGGCTTGGCGGGTCTTCCATTCGGTGAGACTGGCCGACACTTTGATCTGATATGCGGTGAGCATCCCTCCGTAGCTCAGCACCCGCAGGATTCGGACTTGCGCGGCGGAGAGGCTTCCATGTTGCTGGGCCATGCGGCTATGTTGCAGCACGCGAACAGCATTCAAACGGCTAAAGCGGACGGTCCGAAGAAGTCGGCCATCCGCCCAGAGCCCGGACCGGTCCACAGATAGTCAGACGTCCGAAACGGACCGACGTTTGGGCCGTTTCGGACCGAGCAGGGAAAAGGGGAGCGATGGGGAAGGATGATCAGCCTGGTTCGACACTGCCGCGTCGGCAGCTCGGCCGGGCGCTGCGGGAGGCGCGCGAAGGTGCCGGGTTCACGCTCGAGCGAGCTGCCCAGCTCATGGAGATGGGCAAGACTTCGGTCGGCAGAATCGAGAAGGGGCAGAACGACAAGGTCAAGCTGCGCGACGTGGAGGCGTTCGGCAAGTTGTACGGACTCGGCTCGGAGCGGATCGAAGAGCTGAAAACCCTTGCACAGCAAACCGCTACAAAGGGGTGGTGGCACGCATCGCATCACCTGATTGCGCCTGTATTCAAAACATATCTCGGGCTCGAATCCGGCGTATCAGATCTGTCGGTCTACCAGTCGATGATTATTCCCGGCTTGCTGCAAGTGGCTGACTACGCGAGGTGTATCGAGCGGCCGTATTACGCGGATGACACGCAAGAAGAACTCGAACGTCGTGTGCTGCTGCGATTGCGTCGAGCGGCGATTCTGACCCGGAAGTACAGCCCGGTCGCAGCCGATTTCGTTGTGCACGAAAGTGTTCTGCATACGATCGTGGGATCGAATGCGGTCATGTCTGCGCAAGCGCGACATATGGCTGACATGAGCACGCTGCCCAATGTTACGTTGCGAATACTGCCGTTCTCGGCTGGTTTTCCGGTGGATGAGGGCCCGGTCCAGCCGTACATCATCCTCAACTTTCCGTTGAGCAGCCGAGAGTTTGGGACGGAGCCACCTGTGGTCTACGCCGAAACCTTCACAGGATCGATGTTTTTCGAGGACAGTATTGATGTGAAACGATATCGCGAGATTCACGAGGCCCTTCAGCGCGCCGCGCTCGAGGAGAAAACGTCGAGAGATCTGCTCAGGCAGATGGCAAGGAGATACGAACAGTGACCATCGGCCTAGATAACGCACAGTGGCTCAAGTCATCGCGTAGCACTTCGGCACACGAATGTGTCGAAGTTGCTTGGCTCGAGGCAGGGCATGTCGGTGTTCGCGATTCGAAGAACCCAACCGGCCCGACGCTGATCTTCGCGCCGGGCCAGTGGGATGTCTTTGCCTCCGGCATCCGTGACGGGAAGTTCGACCGATCGGCTTGAACTGGATTCCCGCCGCGAACAACAGCGGCCCCGCACCCGAGCAACGCATGGTCGGGCCAGGGCCGCTGACGGAGCTATCAGTTCACCTCCGCCAGGGTCGGGGCAGGTGTGTCGACCGACGCGCGTGAAACCTCCTTGCGGTGCAGCGCGTGGCTGCAAGCGACGACGGCGAGGGCGGCGAGGCCGAGAATCACGCCGATCCAGGCGACCGCCGGGTAGCCGAGGCCCGCGCTGATGGCCAGGCCGCCGAGCCAGGGGCCTGCGGTGATGCCGACGTTGAACGAGGAGATGTTGGTGGCTCCCGCCAGGGTGGGCGCGTTGCCCGCGAGGGTGAAGACGCGGCTGTTCAGGGTCGGGTTGATGCCGAAACCGAAGGCGCCCAACAGGAACGACAGCAGTACGACGGGGACGGTGTGCTCCATCGTGAGGGCGAGTAGCGCCGAGGTGAGCACGCCGCCGGTAATGCCGACGTACAGGCTGGTCAGCGGGTGATTGTCGGCGGTGCGCCCACCGATGACGATGCCGAGGAACGCGCCGAGTCCATAGATGCCGAGTACCGCCGGAATCCAGCCGTCCGCCATGCCGGTGGTGCGGGACAGCAGAGCGCCGAGGTAGGCGAAGGTGACCATCAGGGCGGCGATCGCGAGCGCGGTGGTGGCATAGGAAAGCCAGAGCGCGGGGCGCATCATCGTGCGCAGTTCGGTGCTCAGGCGTAGCGGCGCGTCGGTCCGTCCGCCGGGGATCTTCGCCAGCACGCCGATCCCGGCCGCCGCCGACAGCAGCGCGACCGCCCAGAACGCCGCGCGCCAGCCGAGTTGTTGTCCGATCACGGTGCCCGCCGGAAGCCCGATGATGATGGCCAAAGTGAGCCCGCCCGCGACGATGCTCATCGCCTTGCCGCGCGCCGTGGGCGGCACGAGACCGATCGCCGTTGTCGCGGCAACCGCCCAGAACCCGGCGTAGACGAACGCGCCGACGACCCGCGTGGCGAACAGCACCCAGTACTCCGAGGTGAGCGCTCCGACGACATGAGTGCCGACGAACACCGCGAGGAAGGTGAGCAGTGCGGTGCGCCGCGACCAGCGCAGTGTCGCCACCGCCAGCACCGGCGCGCCCACCAGCATGCCCAGTGCGAAGCCCGAGATGAGCAGGCCCGCGCGCGGCACGGAGACGCCCAGGTCTGCGGCCATCTCGGTGAGCAGGCCCGCGAGCATCAGCTCCGAGGTGCCCTGGGCGAAGATCGACAGACCCAGGACGTAGATCGCCACGGGCATCGGTACCTCCTTATTTTGTACTGATCTATCCAAAATTAGGGCGCGGCAAGGACGTCGCCGAAGCCGACAAGTCTCAGAGGGCGTCGAGGGCGGTGGTCGCGATGGCGGCGAGCGTCTCGCGGTCCGCGCCGCCGCGTGCGGCCACCCGCATCCCTCCGATCGTGGCGATCACGAAGTGCGCCAAGGCGGTCGGTTGTTTGTCCGGCGCGATCTCACCGGCGCGCCTGGCCGTCTCGAACATGTCCGTCAGCACGGCGAGTCGTCGCTGGTAATCGGTGGCGAGAACGGCGGCCAGTTCGGGGTCGCGCGGGGCCAGTTCGATCGTCGAGTTGACCACGAGGCAGCCGAGTGGGTCCTCCTCCGGGGCATCGACGATCTGCCACAGCAGGGTGCGGATCTTGGCACGCACCTCCGTCTCGCTGTCGAGCAGGTCGAACGTCGCGGCGTTCTTGGTCGCCATGTAGCGGCGCAGGGCGCGGCCGAACAGGTCCCGCTTGCTGGTGAAGGTGTTGTAGATGCTGCTGCGGCCAAGGCCGGTCGCTGCGCAGA
Organism: Nocardia sichangensis; assembly: GCF_047200615.1. Lineage (NCBI taxonomy): Bacteria > Bacillati > Actinomycetota > Actinomycetes > Mycobacteriales > Nocardiaceae > Nocardia > Nocardia sichangensis. Next base: position 210,544 of record NZ_JBJZOK010000011.1, on the reverse strand, counting down.
GGTCTTCGGTGGAGGTCGCCTCGTATCCCGCGCGCCAGAACGCGTGCATCGCCGCGTCCACCGCGCGATCCTCGTCGAAGGTTCTGGGTCGTGGCATGGGTTTACGCTAGCACAGTTTTGAACAGCTCGTTCCAATATACTTCGAAGGGCCTTCTGGCCAGCGTTGTTCCGGAGTCCAAGCGGCTGTTAAGCGTCCGATAGGCGGGCTCGCGGATAGTTCTGAGCGAGTCCACTCCAGGAAACGAGGATCATCATGCAAGCCATCCTGCGCACCCTGCGCCTGCTCGTTCTCGGCGTCACGCTGTTCGTGCCCGCGTTCGCCGTCGCGACGGTCGGCGCGGGCGCCGCGAACGCGGGCGCGGTCGAGTTGATCGAGTTCGCGCCGGGAAGCGATCACGCGTCGGTCGGCGGAGCGGTCGTGCGCGGCGACGCCGACACCTACGTGCTCGAGGCGCGGGCGGGGCAGACCCTGACCACCGAACTCATCTCGGTCGAGGGCAACGCGCGGTTCAGCGCCACCGCCCCGGACGGACGCGTGCTGTGCGCCGAGGAGACCGGGAGCCGGATCACCTTGCCGCAGAACGGTTACTACACGATCTCGGTAGCGCCGAGCCGGGGCAACGCGACCTACACCTTGTCGGTGCGCATCGTCTGAGTCCTCAGGGCGACATCGCGACACCGAGCGTCTGGGCGACCAGGAAGCGGGGAGCGTGCTCCCCGTAGAACGACTCGGCGTCGCGGATCTCGAAACCGGCGTCTGTCACCAGGCCGCGAATGTCGCGGTTGAGGTGGCAGCCGCCGAACAGTCGTTTCTGGACCGGGTTCAGCCGGTTCTGCCACGCCCGCACCTTCTCGTCGGGCGCAAGCCCATGCTCGACGAAATGCAAGGTCCCGCCGGGGACGAGCACCCGGCGCACCTCGGTGAGCGCGGCGGCGATGTCGGGGATGGTGCACATCGTCCAGGTCGACAGCGCGCAGTCGAAGGCGTCGTCCGGGAAGGGCAGCGCCTGCCCGTCCAGCCCGGCCCGCTCGACCGGCACGGTGGCGGCGGCGACGCGTTCGCTCGCCAGCCGCCAGCCGAGATCGGCGGGCTCGACCGCGCGCACCGACGCGACCCCCGCCGGGTAGAACGGGACGTTTAGTCCCGAACCGAAACCGAGTTCCACGACCTGTCCGTGCAGTCCGGCACACACCTGCTCGCGCAGCGGAGCCAACTCCCGCAACCCGCAGGACCGGTTGACGATCCGCGGCAGCACATACTCGGCATAGGCACCCACGTCTTCACTCTGACAGGCATCGCCCATTGCGGACAGGGCTACACGGCCCCAGCCCGACAGATTTCCGCGCCTTTGCGGTCCTCTGCTCGACCCGGCCCCAGTGGCTGCACGGGACCGAGGGAAGCGGCTCCGGCCAGCCGGTCAGGAAGCCGGGACCGTACGCGCCGCTGCGCCTGAGACTGGTGTCCGTATCGGGCGGACCGGGCGTGCCCGTGGGATGCTGGCGCGGTGACTGTGTTCGAAGTCTGGGCACCGCGGCCGGAGTCGGTGCGACTGGATCTGGAGGGTGTCGTCCATTCGATGACGCGGTCGCCGGATGGGTGGTGGCGCGCCGACGTGCCCGCCGCGAACGGCGCCAGGTACGGCTTCCTGCTCGACGACGATCCGACCGTGCTGCCCGATCCCCGCTCGCCGCGCCAGCCCGACGGCGTGCACGCCCGCTCGGCGCTGCACACCCTCGATCCGGCGGGGTGGACCGATGCGGCGTGGACCGGTCGGCCGCAGGCCGGGGCGGTCTACTACGAACTGCACATCGGGACCTTCACCCCGGAAGGCACCTTCGACGCCGCGATCGAACGGCTCGACCACCTGGTCGGGCTGGGCGTCACCGTGGTCGAAGTGATGCCGGTGAACGCCTTCGACGGCCCGCACAACTGGGGCTACGACGGCGTGCTCTGGTACGCGGTGCAGGAGAGCTACGGCGGGCCCGACGGCCTGCAACGATTCGTGAACGCCTGTCATGCCCGCGGGCTCGCGGTCTGCCTCGACGTCGTCTACAACCACCTCGGCCCGTCCGGGAACTACCTGCCGCGCTTCGCGCCCTACCTGACCGAGGGCCGCAACACCTGGGGGCAGAGCCTCAATCTCGACGGCCCGCAGTCCGATCACGTGCGCGGGTACGTCATCGACAACGCGGTGCGCTGGCTGCGTGATTTCCACATCGACGCGCTGCGCTTGGACGCGGTGCACGCCCTGGTCGACCGCACCGCCACCCACCTGCTGGCCGAACTCGCCGTCGCGACCGAGCGCCTGGCCACCCACGTCCGCAGGCCGCTGACGCTCATCGCGGAGAGCGATCTCAACGATCCGAAGCTGATCACCCCGCGCGCGGCGGGCGGCTACGGCCTGACCGCGCAGTGGAACGACGACCTGCACCACGCCGTGCACACCGCGGTCTCCGGTGAGCGGCAGGGCTATTACGCGGACTTCGGTTCCCTGCGCTGCCTGGCCCACACGTTGAAGCACGGGTTCTTCCACGCCGCAACGTATTCCAGTTTCCGTGGCCGCACGCACGGCCGCCCGATCGATCGCAGCCTGATCCCGGGCAGCGCGCTGCTGGCCTACACCTGCGATCACGACCAGATCGGCAACCGGGCGCTTGGCGAGCGCCCGAGCGCCTATCTCACCGACGGCCAGCTCGCGATCAAGGCCGCCCTGGTGCTGTGCGGACCGTTCACGCCGATGCTGTTCATGGGGGAGGAGTGGGGCGCGCGCACACCGTTCCAGTTCTTCACCTCGCACACCGACCCGGATGTCGCCGCCGCCACCGCATCCGGGCGCAAGAAGGAGTTCGCCCAGCACGGCTGGCCCGAGGGCGAGGTGCCCGACCCGCAGGATGTGAAAACGTTCCTGCGCTCCAAACTCGATTGGACGGAAGCCGACGAGCCGGGCCACGCCCGGCTGCTGTCGTGCTATCGCGCCCTGCTCGCCCTGCGCCGCGATCGTGCGGAGCTCAGCGATCCCTGGTTGACCCACGTTTCGGTGGACTACGACGAGTCCGCGCGGTGGATCGTCGTGCGCCGGGGCACACTGGCCCTGGTGTGCAACCTCGGCGAGGACCAGGTCGCGGTGCCGATCGCGGGCCTTCCGCTGCTGTCCTGGGAATCCCCGACGATCGGCCGTTCCGCCACAACCGTTCCCGGCCACTCGTTCACCCTGCTGGAGACGGCGCCGCCCGGCCCGCGCTGAGCGCGTGGAACCCCAGCTCGCGGCGGCCTTTCGAGCACTCGCCCGGTAACGGGCGTACAACTGTCCGAGACAGGTACTTTGCCGGAATCGTCCCATGCCATTACCGTGGAGAGATGAGCAACGTCGCTTCCGGGGACTTTGCGGTTCTTCCCCCGGGGATGGGTGGCAGCGCTGCCGCCGAATTCGCACCGTTCGTGCGCGCTTTCGCACGGGCGTTCGGCAATCGCCGGGGCGCGGGGGCGGCGTTCACGCTGCACCGGCACGGAGAGCCGCTGGTGGACATCTGGGTCGGCTCCGGCGGTGACGTTCCGTGGACCAGGGACACCGGCACGATCATCTTCTCGGCCACCAAGGGGATCGCGGCCACCGTCGTGCACCGTCTCGCCGACCGCGGGTTGCTCGACTATTCCGCTCCGGTCGCGGAGTACTGGCCGGAGTTCGGCGCCAACGGCAAGCACAAGATCACCGTTCGTCATCTGCTCACCCACCGGGCGGGACTGTCCGCGCTGGCCCCGATCGCCACCGGCGGCCTGGCCGACGTGCTGGACCACGAACTCATGGAACAGCGCCTGGCCGCGGCCAAGCCCGACCGCCTGCTCGGCGTGCCCACCTACCACGCGCTCACCTTCGGCTGGCTGGTCGGAGGCTTGACGCGCGCGATCACCGGCACCGGCCTCGGCGAGCTGATCCGCACCGAGGTGGCCGAGCCGCTCGGCATCGAAGGGCTCCACTTGGGCAGGCCGCCCGCCGGTGCGCCGCTCACCTACGCCCCGCTGTCGGGCACCCAGCTGAGTGCGCTCGGAAAGCCGCTCGGCGCCGCGGTTCTCGGCCGTAGCCACCGGATTCCCGGCGCGCTGGGTGCCGCCACCCGCTGCCTGTTCCTGCCCGGTCTGGAAGGCATCCTCGAGGGCGTCAGCCCGCCGATCCTGGACACCGAACTCGGTGCGGGCAACGGTGTGGCCACCGCGCCGGCACTGGCCACCATGTACGGCGCGCTCGCGGGCGACGGCACCGTGGCCGACCACAGGTACCTCGGCCGCCGCACCATGAAGGCGCTGCGTCGCGTCGAGACCTACCAGCCCGATCGCGCGCTGTTCTACCTGCCGATGATGTGGCGTCTGGGCTACCACTCGCTGCCGATGCCGGGCGCCCACGCCGGGTTCGGGCACATCGGCCTCGGCGGCTCCTTCGGCTGGGCCGAACCCCGGCTGGGCCTGTCGGTCGGCTTCGTGCACAACCGACTCTCCGTCGCGCAGCTCAGCTACGACCAGTCGGCGGCGTTCTGGTTGCTGCCGCTCATGCTGAACTGCCTGCGTTCGTCCCGCCGCCGGATCCCGGCCGCGCAGACGCCCAAGGCCGCGTGACGCGTCGAGTTTCGGCTGCGCAGACGCGTAAGGCCACGTGGCACGTCGGATCCCGGCTGCGCGGAGGCCCGAGGTTGCGTGACGCGTCGGATTTCGGCTGCGCAGACGCGTAAGGCCACGTGGCACGTCGGATCCCGGCTGCGCGGAGGCTCGAGGCTGCGTGGCATGTCGGATTGCGGTCGCGCGGAGGCCCGAGGCTGCTTGGCACGTCGGATCCCCGCTGCGCGGAGGCCCGAGGTTGCGTGACCGTCGGATGCTGGCTGCACAGACGCCCAAGGCCACGTGACACGTCGGATCCCGGCTGCACAGACGCCCAAGGCCACGTGACACGTCGGATCCCGGCTGCGCGGAGGCCCGAGCGTGACATGTCGGATTGCGGTCGCGCGGAGGCCCCAGGCTGCGTGGCAGTCGGATACCGGTCGGTCAGACGCCCGAGGCCGCCTGACCGCCGGAGTCGGGCTCAGGTCAGGTAGCGGTAGGCCGGTGAATCGGGCTCGAGGCGCTCGCACTGGATCGGGGAGTGGTGCATCCGTTCCAGCAGCGGCGCCAGCCCGTCGGGGGCGCCCAGTTCGATGCCGACCAGCGCCGCGCCCGTCTCCCGGTTGTTGCGCTTGACGTACTCGAACAGCGTGATGTCGTCTTCCGGGCCGAGCACCTCGTTGAGGAAGCGGCGCAGCGCGCCGGGTTCCTGCGGGAAGTCCACCAGGAAGTAGTGCTTGAGCCCGCTGTGCACGAGCGAGCGCTCGATGATCTCGCCGTAGCGGGAGACGTCGTTGTTGCCGCCGGACACCAGGCACACCACCGTGGAGCCCGGCTCCACGGTGATCTCCGCCAGCGCCGTCGTGGTGAGCGCGCCCGCGGGCTCGGCGATGATGCCCTCGCTCTGGTACAGGTCGAGCATGGTCGTGCAGATCGCGCCTTCGTCGACCTGCATCATCTGGAAAGTGCCCGCGCCCCTGGGGGATTCGGTGGTGGTCAGCAACGGCAGCGAGGCGTGCGAAACCACGCGCCCGCCGAATCCGGACACCGCCGCGTACGGCACGGCGCCTACCCGGCGGACCGCGGCGCCGTCGACGAACGGATCGATCTCCGGCAGCGTGACCGGGCCGCCCGCCACCAGAGCCGCGGTCATCGAGGCCGCGCCCGCGGGCTCCACGCCCAGGATGGCGGTGCGCGGGGATCGGGCGCGCAGGTAGGTGCCGATGCCCGCCAGGCAGCCGCCGCCGCCCACGGGCACGATCACCAGGTCAGGGGTGGTGGGGAGCTGTTCCAGGATCTCCGCGGCGATGGTGCCCTGACCGGCCGCGGTGCGGGTGTCGTCGAACGGCGGCACCATGGTCGCGCCGGTGCGCTCCACGTCGGCGGCGGCGGCCGCGGCGGCGGCGTCGTAGGTCTCGCCGACCGCGATGAGCTCGACGAACTCCCCGCCGTGCACCCGGATGCGGTCACGCTTCTGCTTCGGCGTCGTGGTCGGCACGTAGATACGGCCCTTGATCCCCATCGCCTGGCAGGCGAACGCGACGCCCTGCGCGTGGTTGCCCGCGCTGGCCGCGACCACGCCGGCGGCGCGTTCCCGCTCGGTCAGCTGGACCACGAGGTTGTAGGCGCCGCGCAGCTTGTAGGAGCGGACCGCGCTGAGATCTTCGCGCTTCAGATAGACGTTCGCCCCGGTCAGCTTGGACAGCCGCTCGCTGCGCTGTAGCGGGGTCGGATCAATGACGTCGGCAATTCGCTTGGCGGCAGCGTCGATCTCGTCCGCGGTGAGGGCGGGACGAGAAGCGGTCAGTGCGTCGAGGACATCAAGCGGATCGGACACCCCGAATATGCTGCCACCCGCCGCGGCGGCGAGCTGCGGCGGGTGGCGGTGACACGCGGGCTACCTGCGCAGAAGCTACTGCGGGGTGAGAACGAAGACGGGGATCTGACGATCGGTCTTGGTCTGGTAGTTCGCGTAATCCGGCCACACCTCGACCGCGCGCTCCCACCACTGCGCCTTCTCGTCGCCGAACACCTCGCGGGCGGTGTAGTCCTTGTTGACCGTGCCGTCGCGCAGTTCGACGTGCGGTTCGGCCTTGATGTTGTGGTACCAGACGGGATGCTTCGGCGCGCCGCCCAGCGAGGCCACCACGGCGTACTCGCCGTCGTGCTCCACCCGCATCAGCGGCGTCTTGCGCAGCTTGCCGCTCTTCGCGCCCTTGGTGGTGAGCAGGATGATCGGCACACCTTGCAAGGTCGCGCCCTCGGTGCCGCCGGAGTTCTCGTACTTCTCGGCCTGTTCGCGGGCCCAGTCGGATGTACTCGGTTCGTATTCACCTGTCAGTGGCATATCTGCGGCAACGCCGCGGCGATTACTTGTGTTCCCGGCGACAAAAAGTTCGCTGGCCCGAACTTCCAATTCCGACTACCCTGAGGAGATGGCGGTCGTTCACTCTTCGGCGCGCGGCACCACGATCGACATCGCGGGTAGCGCGTGGCCGGTATACAAGCTCGACGCACTGGTCGTCGGCTTGGTGACCTGCCTCGTCCTGGCCCTGATCACCGGATCGCTGCAACTCGCGGTACTCGTCGCGGCAGCGCTCGGCGCGGCGCGGTGGCTGATCGGCATGGCGGTCGCGGGTCTCGGCGAGGGGCCCGGCGGCACGCCGTAGCGCGCCCCGCATTAACGCTTCCCCGCCGCAGGCGATGAATTCGAGTAGTCGAATACGCGGGTTTCGGTGGGATGCCGGCGGGAGGATCAGCGCATGAAACGTCTGGTTGTGTGTTGCGACGGCACCTGGAAGGCCGAATCGAGCAGCACGGTTTCGAACATAGTCAAGATCGCGCAGACGATCCGGTTCGATGCGCCCGGACCGGCGGGGGAGACGATCCAGCAGTGGGTCACCTACGTCTCCGGCCCAGGTGCCCGCGGATTCCTCAGCGATCGCCTGATGGGCGGCGCCTTCGGACTCGGACTCGAGGCTAACCTGTCGTCCGCCTACTGGCATCTGGCCTTGAACTGGGAGAAGGGCGACGAAATCTACATCTTCGGCTTCAGCCGCGGCGCCTTCACCGCCCGCAGCCTGGCCGGCCTGATCAACCGTGTCGGGATCATGACCCCCGAAGCGATGATCGAAGGCAAGTACCCCGACGCCCTGAACATCTATCGGCAGCGACCGCCCGCGCCGACGCGGGAGAACCCCGATCCGGCCGAGCCCGAGCAGTGGCAGGAATTCCGCCGGAAGCATTGTCACCGAGCGAAGATCGATTTCCTCGGCGTGTTCGACACTGTCGGCGCGCTCGGCGTCCCTGGCATCACCTCCCTGCGGCACCGCTTCCACGACGTCAAACTCTCCCGGCACGTGCACTGCGCCCGCCAGGCGCTGGCCATCGACGAGCGGCGGCGCAACTTCGAACCGGCCGTGTGGGAGGTGCCGGTCGAACCGACGGTGAAGTACCGGCGCGGCTTCGAGCGAGTCAAGCAGGTGTGGTTCCCCGGCGTGCACAGCGACATCGGTGGCGGCTACACCGAATGCGGCCTGTCCGACATCACGCTGCAGTGGATGGTCCGGGAGGCGGAGTCGGTCGGGCTGGCCTTCGACCGGGACCGGCTGGCGGCGCTGTCGAAGCGCTGCGACCACACCGACGGCGACCACATGCGGCTGCACGATTCCCTGAGCATCGGCTACCGCGTCCTGAACGTGGTTCGGACGCTGCGTAATCCGCGCAGTCGCCGGTTCCACTGGGATTCCTGGCGCCGGATGTCCATGCCCACCGATCAGGGCGTGCGGTTGTCCGCGAGCGCGCAGGACGCGCTGGACTACCATCCCGCGAATCTGCGACGCTGGCGCGAAGAACTGGGCGGTGTGATCCCGGAAGCGGCTTTCGAGCAGATCCGCGGGGTGTTCTCCAAGAAACTCGAGCAGGCGGGCGCGCCCGTGCCCGAGCCGTCAGCGCACCAGCAGCGCGACCGGCAGCCTGGCGAACATCTTCTCGAGCCTGGCCCGGCCCTGGAAGGTGTGGCCGGTCAGCCGGTCTGTCCAGCTGCCCGCGGGTAGGTCGATGAACGTGTCGCTCCAGCCGGTCTCGGCCAGGCTCACGCTGTGGCGGGTGGCGGCGACGATGACCTCGGGGGCCTCGCCCGCGCGGCCGCGGGCGTAGGACACCACCTTGGACGCGTGGTCGCCGGTGGCGAACAGCGGCCGGTACGTGCCGCCGACGAAGCATTCGGGACGTTCGCGGCGCAACCACAGCGCGTAGGCGACGATCCACATCTTCGCCGCGCCGGTGGTGTCCAGCGCGGGCGTGCCGGTGAGCGATTGCAGCATGCCCGCACGGGCGGCGAAGTCCACCGGCCTGCGGTTGTCCGGGTCGACGAGGGAGTCCTCCCACAGCTCGCAGCCCTGGTAGACGTCCGGGATGCCCGGCCCGCACAGCTGTAAGAGCTTCTGCGACAAGGCGTCCGACCAGGCGTGCGGGGCCAGTTCGTGCACCAGGTCGCCGAGTTCGGAGCCCACCGGGCCATCGATCACCGTGTCCAGCCACGCGTGCACCGCGGCCTCGAACTCGGCGTCCGGCTCCTCCCAGGAGGTCTTGCTGTTCGCCTCCCGCATCGCCTTCTCGGCGAACGCGTGCACACGCTCACGCAGGCCGGGCACCGATGCGGCCGGTCGCCCGTCCGCGGGCCACACCCCGAACATGTTCTGCAGCAGGAACAACGCCGTCGCACCGTCCGGCGCGGGGGCGGTCTCCAACCAGGAGTCGACGTTGCGCGCCCAGGTCTCCGCGGCCTGGGACAGCACGCCGATGCGGGCGCGCACGTCCTCCCCGCGCTTGGTGTCGTGCGTGGACAGCGTCGTCAGAGTGGCGGGCCAGCGTTGCGCGCGCTGGCTGTTGGACAGGTGGAACTCGTTGAGCGAGTGGCCGAAGCGCGCCGGGTTGCCGCCGACCTCCTGCAACGAGACCAGCCGCGCGGCCTGATAGAACATGGTGTCCTCGACCGCCTTCGCGGTCACCGCGCCGCAGACCTGGCTGAAGCGCATCGCCGCGGCCCCGTCGGCGGCCAGCGCCGCGACCAGGACCGCCAGCGGCGCGGTGAGTTCGCTGTTGCGCTTCTCCACCTCGGCGATCACCGCGCCCGTCATCCCGGACAGCGGCGCGTAGTCGGCCCGGTAGACCGGCATGAACGCCAGCACCTCGATGGTGGCGTTGGTCAGCGCCATGGTGTCGAAACTCTCGGCGTTCGCGTCCTGTTTGATCGCGGCCACCAGCCGCCGGACCTCCGGCGTCAGAATGGTTTCCGCGACCGCGCGCTTGATCCGGTGTTCGGTCTCGCCGATCCAAGCCCGGTCGCTGCCGTGCCCGGCCACCCGGCGCGAGAGTTCGGTGAGCGCGTGCTCCCCGCGCGGATCGATCAGCACGCCGCCGAAGTCGGCCAGCGCCTCGTAGCCGGTGGTGCCGTCGATGGGCAGCGTCGCGTCCAGCGGCTCGCGGTTGGCCAGGATCTTCTCCACCAGCAACAGCCGGTGCGGGCCGATCAGTCTGCGCAGCCGGGTGAGGTAACCGGCGGGATCGGCCAGACCGTCCGGATGGTCGACCCGCACGCCGTCGATCAAGTCGTGCTCGCACCACGCGGCGAGCTCGCGGTGGGTGAGCTCGAAGACCTCCGGGTTCTCCTGACGGATCGCGGCCAGGCTGCTCACCGCGAAGAAACGCCGATAGGTGCACAGCCCGGCCTTCCAGCTCACCAACCGGTAGTGCTGTTTGTCGTGGATGCGCAGGGCGTTGTCGCCGTCGGTGCCGGGCGCGATCGGGAAACGCAGATCGTGCAGCGCGAGCATCGGCTCGGCGCCGGTGCGGTCCACGGTCAGGGCGGCCGGGTCGTTCTCGCTCTGCAACACCGGCAGCGCCAGCCTGCCGCCCGCGCCGTTGCCGGGGCTCCAGTCGATGTCGAAATACGGCGCGAACCGCGACTCCTGGCCATTCCGCAGCACGTCCCACCACCAGGCGTTCTGTCGCGGATCGGCGACGCCGACGTGATTGGGCACCAGGTCGACGATCAGTCCCATGCCGCGGCTGCGCACCTCGTCGGCGAGTGCCTTGAGCCCCGTCGGCCCGCCGAGGGCGGCGGAGACCGTGGTCGGGTCGGTGACGTCGTAACCGTGCGTCGAACCGTGCGCCGCGGTCAGGATCGGCGACAGGTACAGGTGCGAGATGCCCAGCTGCTGAAGGTATTCCGCGATGGCGCGGGCCTCGGCGAAGGTCAATGCGTCCGGTCGCAGCTGTAGCCGGTAGGCGCTGCGGATCGTCGTCTGGCGGGCGGGCTTGCGTCGGAGGGACACCGGGTCGGTCACGTGCATCTCGGTGGGATCGGGTGCGTTCATCGGCATTCGGGTCAGGCGGCCTGGCGGAGGACGAGGAGACAGCGAGCTTCGATGGTGACGGCCGCGCCGCCGGGATACCTGGCGTCGGTCATGCCGGTCGGGGTCGAGCAATCCAGTGCCACCGACCATTCCGCGCCGTCGCCGGTGCTCGGTAGCACGAAGTCGATAGCCGCGTCGTGGGCGTTGAAACACAACAGGAACGAGTCGTCGGTGATCCGCTCGCCTCGCGGGCCCGGCTCGGGGATCGCCTCGCCGTTGAGGTAGACCGCCAGCGACTTGCCGAATCCGCTGTCCCAGTCCGCCCCGGTCATCTCCTCGCCGGACGGGGTGAGCCAGGCGATGTCGCGGGCGTTGTCCGCCGAACGGACCGGGCCGCCCGCGAAGAAGCGACGGCGCCGGAAGACGGGGTGCCGGGTGCGCAACGCGACCACCGCGCGGGTGAACTCCAGCAGATCGGCGTTCTTCTCCCGCAGCGACCAGTCCATCCAGGCCAGCGGCGAGTCCTGGCAGTAGACGTTGTTGTTGCCGTGCTGGGTGCGGCCCATCTCGTCGCCGTGCGCCAGCATCGGCACACCCTGGCTGAGCATGAGCGTGGCCAGCAGGTTGCGGCTCTGCCGGTCGCGCAGGGCGAGGATGTCCTGGTCGTCGGTCGGGCCTTCGACACCGCAGTTCCAGGAGCGGTTCCAGCTCTCGCCGTCGCGGTTGTCCTCGCCGTTGGCCGCGTTGTGTTTCTCGTTGTAGGACACCAGATCCCGCAGCGTGAACCCGTCGTGCGCGGTGACGAAGTTGATGCTCGCGCTCGGCCTGCGGCCGGTGGCCTCGTACAGGTCCGAGGAACCGGTGAGCCGAGAGGCGAACTCGCCCAGCGTCGCCGGTTCGCCGCGCCAGTAGTCCCGCACGGTGTCGCGGTACTTGCCGTTCCACTCCGTCCACAGGCCGGGGAAATTGCCCACCTGGTAGCCGCCCTCGCCGACGTCCCACGGTTCGGCGATGAGTTTGACCTGGCTCACCACCGGATCCTGCTGCACCAGGTCGAAGAACGTCGACAGCCGGTCCACGTCGTGCAGTTCCCGCGCCAGCGTCGCGGCCAGATCGAAGCGGAAGCCGTCGACGTGCATCTCCAGGATCCAGTAGCGCAGGGAGTCCATGATCAGCTGCAAGGTGTGCGGGTGGCGCACGTTGAGACTGTTTCCGGTGCCCGTGTAATCCATGTAGTGCGACGGATCGTCGTCGACCAAGCGGTAGTAGGCGGCATTGTCGATGCCGCGGAAGCAGATCGTGGGGCCGTTGTGGTTGCCCTCGGCGGTGTGGTTGTAGACGACGTCGAGGATCACCTCGATGCCCTCGGCGTGCAGCGCGCGCACCATCGCCTTGAACTCGGTGACCGCCGACCCGGCGCGATCCATCGTCGCGTACTCGCTGTGCGGCGCGAGGTAGCCGAAGCTGTTGTAGCCCCAATAGTTCCGCAGTCCCTGGTCCAGCAGCACGCGGTCCTGCAGGAACTGGTGCACCGGCATCAGTTCGATCGCGGTGACCCCCAACCCCTTCAGATGGTCGACGACCGCCGGGTGCGCGATGCCGGAATAGGTGCCGCGCAATTCCTCGGGCACCTCGGGATGCGTCATCGTCATGCCCTTGACGTGCGCCTCGTAGATCACCGTCTCGTGGTACGGCCGGTTGGGCGGCCGGTCGGCGCCCCAGTCGAAGTACGGGTTGATCACCACGCCGGTCATGGTGTGGCCGAGCGAGTCGAGCCCGTGGGTGTAGAGCGAGGGGTGATCGTCGAAGTCGCCGTCGAAAGCCTTGCCGTACGGATCGAGCAGCAACTTGCTCGGGTCGCAGCGCAACCCCCGGTCGGGGTCGTATGGGCCGTGCACGCGGAATCCATAGCGCTGACCAGGGTCGATTCCGGGCAGGTAGGCATGCCAGACGTACCCGTCCACCTCGTCGAGCGCGATCCGGTTCTCGGCTCCGTCGGCGTCGATCAGGCAGAGTTCGACCGCGTCGGCAACCTCGGAGAACACCGAGAAATTGGTGCCTGCGCCGTCGTAGGTGGCCCCGAGGGGATAGGCGGTGCCGGGCCAGACACCCAGAGGTGCCGCGTCACCGGGCGCTGCGTCGGGCTGAGCCATGGCAACGACAGTAGCGTCAGCCGGGCGTCCAGCGGTGCGGGTGGTTGTGGGTGACCGGATCGAACGAGGTCGGAGGCATTTTTCGCGCCATCGGGGAATGGTGCGAGCACCGAGCACGGCCCGCGGTGGCAACGCCGCGCAGTCTCGCGGCACAGCACGGGCGAACGGACCCAACGCCGCGTCGGCCTTGCCCCGAGCGGGGCGCGCGGTGGTCGCGAGCTCATCCGTAGCGGCGGTTGCGGTGACGCGAGCCCTCGCCGGACGCGTCCGAGGTGCCGCGGCACGCGGTGCGTCGATACGGATCACTGACAGCGACGGGCCGTGTGGTGCTCGACATAGCGGAAGCGCATGCGACCCGGCGCATCGTGCAGCGGCTCGTGAGCGGGCGCGCGGCTCACTTCGCGGATGTGAGCGACCGCCGCCAGGTCTGGCCGACCAGGTCGTGCCCCCAGCTGTGATGCGGGCTCTGGTCGACGAGCTCGAATCCCGCGCGCTGGTAGACGCGCCGCGCGGCGGTGAGCACGTCGTTGGTCCACAGCACGATCTCCCGGTAGCCCGCCGCCGTGGCGAAGCGCAGGCATTCGTCCACCAGCGCCGAGCCGACGCCGAGACCGCGGACGGTCGGCTCGACCAGGAGCAACCGCAGGCGCGCGGTGGTGTCGTCCTCGCGAACGCAGAAGACGCTGCCCACCGGGCGGCCGTCGGATTCCGCGATCCAGGCGCGCTCGCGCTGCTCGTCGCGGGAAGTCAGATAGTCGGCCACGATGCGCACGATCAGTTCCTCGTAGGTCGCGTCCCAGCCGTATTCGTTCGCGTAGAGCTCCGCATGACGCTGGATCACCCAGCCGTAATCGCCGGAGCCCGGGCGTCGCAGCGAGAAAGCAGGTGCGTCTGCGGGCCGGTCCAAAATCTGCTGAATGGTTCGCATCGCCGTGATCAGGCGCGCGCGGGTCGCTTGCGGCTGCGCGTCGAGCAGCGCGCCCACTTCGTCACTGGAGCGCTGATCGAGCGTCGCGAAGATCTCCCTGCCCCGGTCGGTCAGCCGGACCTCCTGGCGGCGGCCGTCGCTGCCGGAGCGGTTGCGCCGCACCAGGCCGGACTGTTCGAACCGGGCCAGAATGCGGCTGAGGTAGCCCGCGTCGAGGTCAAGGGCGTGCCGGAGCGCGACCACTTCGGTGGCGTCGGAGGCGGCCAGCTCGAACAGGATCCGCGCCTCGGTGAGCGAGTAGCGGCTGTCGTGCAGTCCCTCGCGCAGCACGCCGATCACGCGCGTGTAGTGGCGGTTGAACTCGCGGACGGCGGCGATGTCGGCGGGCGCGGCAGCGGTCACGGCGGCTCCAATCTTTGACTTTGTCAAAGAATATTCCGCCGCGTCGCCACCGGGTAGGGAAACGGCCGAACTCGGCCCACCCTTGCGGGCCCCGCCTGCTCGGCTGCTAACTTGAACGGTGTTCAAGCCGCCCAGGGGAGACCCGGGCCGTGACGCGAGGATTCCTGTGGCACTGACCCCCGACCAGATCACCGCCCTCGACGCCGAGCACGTCTGGCATCCGTACGGCGGCTTCCCCGCGACGACCGAACCGCTGGTGGTGGCCGCCGCCGCGGGGACCAGGCTGACCCTGGCCGACGGACGCGAGCTGGTCGACGGCATGAGTTCCTGGTGGGCCGCCATCCACGGTTACCGGCACCCGGTGCTCGACGCCGCGCTGGTCGACCAGTCGCGGCGGATGAGTCATGTGATGTTCGGCGGCCTCACCCACGAGCCGGCGGCCCGGCTGGCCGAGCTGCTGGTCGAATCGACACCGGCCGGGCTGGACAAGGTGTTCCTGTGCGACTCGGGCTCGGTGTCGGTCGAGGTCGCCGTGAAGATGTGCCTGCAGTACTGGCGTTCGCTGGGTAAGCCGGAGAAGCGGCGGCTGCTCACCTGGCGCGGCGGCTACCACGGCGACACCTTCACGCCGATGAGCGTGTGCGATCCCGAGGGCGGCATGCACTCGCTGTGGACCGACATCCTGGCGAATCAGCTGTTCGCTCCGGTGCCGCCGAGTGAGTACCACCCGGAATACGCGGCGGAACTGGAGCGCATGATCGCCGCGCACGCGGGCGAACTCGCGGCGGTCATCGTGGAGCCGATCGTCCAAGGGGCGGGCGGGATGCGCTGGCACCACCCCGGCTATCTCGCCGACCTGCGCCGGTTGTGCGACGAGCACGGGGTGCTGCTCGTCTTCGACGAGATCGCGACCGGATTCGGCCGCACCGGAACGCTTTTCGCGGCCGACCAGGCCGGGGTGAGCCCGGATGTGATGTGCGTGGGCAAGGCGCTGACCGGCGGTTACCTCACCCTGGCCGCCGCGCTGTGCACCACGCGGATCGCCGAGACGATCAGCGCGGCGCACGGCGGGCTCATGCACGGCCCCACGTTCATGGGCAACCCGCTGGCTTGCGCAGTCGCCGTCGCGTCGATCGAGTTGCTGCGCTCACGCGACTGGCGCGGCGAGGTGACCCGGATCGAAGCGGAGCTGGCTGCGGGCCTGGCCCCGGTGCGCGAGCTGCCGGGCGTGGTCGAGGCCCGTGTGCTCGGTGCGATCGGTGTGATCGAGCTGGACCACCCGGTCGACATGCGCGCCGCGACCGACGCCGCGGTGGCGGCCGGGGCGTGGCTGCGTCCGTTCCGCAACCTCGTCTACACCATGCCGCCGTTCATCAGCACGTCCGGCGACATCGCCACGATCACCGCCGGGATGCACGCCGCGGTCGCCGCGCAGATCGGCCGGTGACCGGTCAGGCGATCCAGGGCGGGACTATGGTGCCGTCGCCGTCCGGTGTGCCTGCGCGCGCTCCCGCGGGGGCGGTGACGATGGCGGTGAAGCCGTCGCCGGTGCGCACCTGTCGCAGCACGTTCGGCGGGAGGATCACCGTATCCCCCTCGGCCGCGGTGAGTTCCGTGCCGTCGAGCGTGACGTCGAGCCGTCCGGCGAGGACGGTCCAGATCTGCTCGGCGTCGATGAAGTGCAGCGGTCCCGCGGTGTCGGCGGGCACCTCGACCCGCCACAGCGCGAGTCCGGAGCCGCCCTGGGTGGGGGAGGCGAGCGTGGTCATGACGCCGCCAGGGGTTTCGGTGCGGCGGGTGTCGGAGTGTCGGATGACGGTCATCGGGCTACCACCTCTATAATAGACAACATGGTTGTCTATATAGTCAACGAGGTTGTCCATCATGTCAAGTGACAGGGGTGGCTATGAGCTGCCGCTGCGCATGCTGCTCGGCTTCCGGGCTGTGATCGACGAGGTGCACGCGGATCTGGCCGAGCACGGTCACGCCGAGTTGCGGCCGATGCACGGCTTCGTCTTCCAGGCGATCGGCCGCGCGGGCGGGCCGCACGGTTGCACGGCCGCCGACCTGGGGCGCGCGCTCGGTGTCTCGAAACAGGCCGCGGGCAAGCATATCGAGGCGTTGGAGCGGCTGGGCTACCTTCGCCGCGGGCACGATCCGTCCGACGCGCGGCGCAAGGTCTACACGCTCACCGAACGCGCCGATGACGTGCTGACCCGATCGGCGCGAACGTTCGACCGGATCCACGATCGCTGGGCGGAACTGCTCGGCGCGGATCGGCTGGCCGAACTGGAGCGCGATCTGCGCTCGCTGACGCCCGGCGAGGTGTTCCGGCTGGATACGCCGAACTGGTTCACCGGTCCGTGAGCCGATCGGACGAATTAGGGCGGCCGTCGGCGAGGTCGGGACGATCGCTGTCGGACAGCATCTCCCACACCCGGAAGATGCAGTGGTAGTCGTCCGACCAGCCGCGCACCATCAGTAGATAGGTGTCACCGTCGCGGAGCACGACGCGGCGACCGCGCAGCTTGGGATGCTCCGGGGTGTAGGTGGGCAGCACTCCGGCCAGTTTCGCCAGCGCTTGTGCGCGCGTGCCGACCACTTCCGTCAGGATTCGGGGTGACCAGCGCTTGTGATCGCCCGAGCCCGTTGTTTCCTCGACGACTATCGCCCACCGCGGCATCCGGCCGTGTACCTCCCGGTGCAGCTTGTCACCGCGGGCCGGTGACACCACCAACGATGGGCTCAACGGTACCAGCGGACCTGCGGGAGAGTGCCCTGAAC
Source organism: Nocardia sichangensis (assembly GCF_047200615.1). Lineage (NCBI taxonomy): Bacteria > Bacillati > Actinomycetota > Actinomycetes > Mycobacteriales > Nocardiaceae > Nocardia > Nocardia sichangensis. Next base: position 193,330 of record NZ_JBJZOK010000011.1, on the reverse strand, counting down.
GGTGTTCAAGTATGCTTCGGAGCTGTGACTACCGATCCGTTGAGCTGGTTGGACGAACGCGCTTCCGCGCGCGTGGCCGCGGGACTGCGCCGCGAGCTGCGGCCGCGCGCCCCGCAGGCGCCGTCGATCGATCTCGCCTCCAACGACTATCTCGGCCTGGTGCGCCACCCCGAGGTGATCGAAGGCGCGATCGAGGCGGTGCGCCGCTGGGGTGCGGGGTCGACCGGGTCGCGGCTGGTCACCGGCACCACCACCGAGCACGAACTGCTGGAGACCGAGTTGGCCGAATTCGTCGGCGTCGAAGCGGGACTCGTATTCGCCTCCGGATACGCGGCCAACCTCGGCGCGGTGACCGCGCTGGCCGGGCGCGGCTCGCTGGTGATCTCCGACGCGGGCAGCCACGCCTCGCTGGTGGACGCGTGCAGGCTCTCCCGCGCCAGGGTGGAGATCGCGCCGCATCGCGACGTCGCGGCGGTGGAGCGGCTGCTGTCGGAGCGCGTCGAGGAACGTGCGCTGGTGCTCACGGATTCGGTGTTCAGCGCCGACGGCGATCTCGCGCCGTTGACCGAACTGCACCGGGTGACCAGGGCCAACGGGGCGGTGCTCGTGGTGGACGAGGCACACGGCATCGGTGTGCGCGGGGCGGGCGGACGCGGGTTGGCGCACGAGTCGGGCCTGGCGGGGGCGCCGGATCTGGTGATCACCGCGACGCTGTCGAAATCCCTTGCCGCGCAGGGCGGTGTGGTGCTGAGCAGTGGCCGGGTGCGCGCCCACCTGATCGACGCCGCGCGCACGTTCATCTTCGACACCGGTCTCGCGCCCGCCGCCGTCGGCGCCGCGCGGGCCGCGTTGCGGGTGCTGCGCGCCCAGCCGGAGCTGGCCGAGCGGGTGCTGGCGCGCGCCGCGGACATCGCCGGGATCGCCGGTGTGCCCGCGCCGCCTTCGGCGGTGGTGTCGGTCGTGCTCGGTCCGGCGCAAGTGGCCTTCGACGCCGCGCAGGCGTGCCGAGCGCACGGGCTGGACGTTGGCTGCTTCCGTCCGCCGACGGTTCCGGAAGGCACGTCGCGACTGCGCTTGACCGCGCGGGCGAATCTCACACCGGCCGAACTCGACTCCATCGCGACGGTGCTCGGCGAAGTGCTGGCGCAGGCGCGAGAGGCGGTGCCGGCATGACCGTCCTGCTGATCACCGGAACCTCCACCGATGTCGGCAAGACCGTCGTCACCGCGGCCGTCGCCGCCGCGGCGATGGCGAACGGCCGTTCGGTGGCGGTGTGCAAGCCGGGCCAGACCGGTGTCGCGGTGGGCGAACCCGGAGACCTCGCGGAGATCCAACGGTTGTCCGGCGTCACCCGCACGCTCGAACTCGCCCGCTACCCGGACCCGCTGGCGCCCGACACCGCCGCCCGCCGGGCCGGGCTGCCGGAGCTGACACTCGCCGAGACCGCCGCCGCCGTCGATTCCCTGACCGACGCCGACCTCGTCCTGGTCGAGGGCGCGGGCGGATTGCTGGTGCGCCTAGGCGATTTCACCCTGCTCGACCTCGCCCAGAAACTCGGCGCGCCCGTCCTGCTGGTCACCGCGGCCGGGCTGGGGACGCTCAACCACACCGAACTGACCACCCGCGCACTGCAATCGGCGGGCGTGCGGTGCCAAGGCCTGGTGATCGGCTCTTGGCCCGCCGAACCGGATCTCGCCGCCGAATGCAATCGCATCGACCTGCCGCGCGTCAGCGGCGTCGACCTGGTGGGTTCGGTGCCGCAAGGCGCGGGCGGCTGGGAGCGTGCGCGATTCATCGCCGCCGCCCCGGGTTGGTTCGAGCCCGCCTGGTCGCCTTTCCGCTGATCGATGGCGTTTCCGCGACGCGAGTCTCCCCGAACCTGTCGGTGACCCGCTGAGTGCGGACGCGCAACCCGTGTTCGGTGGCATCTGCGCGCGGAAGCGGTGCGGCAGTGGATGGTGCCAGGCAGCAGGACCGGACCCGTGCGCGAATTCGATGCCCGGGGAGATCGGCGTGTTCCGAATCACGCTCGCTTGCGCGACGAGTCCACGGTAGCGGCAAGGCCACCGCGCACAGCATTTCGCGCGGCCCGCACGAGCACGTGGTGCAGATCATCGAATTCACGACCTGCGATCCGTCGGTGGCGACGAGCACACTGTCAGCTACCTGGCACTATGTCGAGGGCGGCACCGACATCCAGGAGGTACCCGACGGTCTGTCGAGCTTAATCGCGCTCGACGACAACAAACTCGGGCGGCGGAACTCGCTGGGCAAACTCGCGGCCAAGGCCGAGGCGGCACGCTGAACGATAGCGGGCTCATGGCGACCGCCCGCACCCGTGCCTACAGTGGGATGGATGTCGCCGATGGACGAGAGGCACCCGTCCACCGTCTCCGACTGGGACGACGCGCGACGCCGATCTCGGCTGCGGGACACGAGCCTGGGGCACGGGTGGAAGACGTTGCGCCGCACCAGGGTGACGCTGCTTCGGGTGGCCGCACTGCTGCTGGCCGGACTCGTGGTGTTCGCGCAGTACTGGAAGTACGACGTCGCGCCGGAACAGGCGCGACTGGCGCGCACCGAGCCCGCCATCCTGCCCGTCGCCCCGCCGGTGGACCCGCAGAACTGGGACACCGTCGTGGTGGATCTGGTCGGGCTCGGCGGGCTCGACGCCAGTGACACCGCCGCCGCGCTGCCCGCTCTGCGCAGGATGGGCATGGTGTGGGCGATCCGCTACGACAATCAAGGTATCGACACCAAGGTGATCGCCGACCTCGTCGTGCGCGCCGCCGAACTGTCGGGCCTGCGCAACATCGTGCTCGTCGGCCACAGCATGGGCGGCGTGATCGCACTGGAGGTCGCCGAGCACATCCACCGGGACAGCGACCGCAGACTGGTCGGGGTGATCCTGGACTGCACGCCGGTCGACCTGAACGCGGTCCGTCCGGAAAGTCGCGGGCGCGGTGAGGACATGCTGCGGTGGATGGGCTGGCTGCCCGGTGCGCGGGAAAGCCGCATGCTCCGGCTGGCCGTGGAGACCTACGCTCGCCGGGACCGTTTCGTCGACCGGGGCGACGGGCTGCCCGGCATCCGGTTCGGCCAACTGGGCCAGGTGCTGGCGGAAGTGATGCGGGAGAAGATCGTCTCGCGCGACGCGGCGAGCAACGGTCTGATCGAATCCCAGTTCACCGCAATCGTGGCCGGTGGCGCGACGGACGACCTGCGCGCCCTCGCCCAGCCCGTGGCCGACAAGCCACGGCCCGCCATCGTCTTCATCCGGCCGCGCGACGCGAGCGCCGACCGCGTGGTCGACGTCGAGTACTCCCATCGGGTGCTGATCGAGCGGTCCGGCGGAGTGGACGGCACGCTGCTGGTGGTGCTGGCGCGAAACACCGGGCACGCGAATCCGATGCAGCGGCCCCGGGAATACAACACGGTGATCGAGCAGCAGATTCTGCCGTTCGTGCAGCGCTACCAGCAGCAGGTCCGGTCGACGACGGTGGCAGCGCCGCCCCGCTGAGGGGTTCGAACCAGGGTGAGACAAACCGTTTTCGCGCCGGTTTCGTCTTGTTCTAATTCGCCTTATGTTCCGACCAAGTACGTTCCGGTCCGGCCTCCGTGGCCGCGCGACCGCCGCATTGCTCGCCGTGGCGACCGTTGCGACCCTCGGACTCACCGGCTGCGCGAAGGACGACAAGCCGGTCGGTCCCACCGCCGAAGGACCACTGCCGACCGAGGTTCCCGCAGGCACCACCCTCGTGGTCGCCGACCAATCCGAGCGCCTGCAATCGGTGCTGCGCATCTCCGGCGAGCTCGACAAGCTTCCGTTCAAGGTGGAGTTCGCCAACTTCGTCGGCGGTCCCGCCATCCTGGAGGCGTTCCGGGCGGGCGCCGCCGACGTCGCCCAGGTCGGCGACGTCCCGCCGATCCACGCCTTGGTGGCCGGGCAGGACGTCCCGATCATCGCGTCCTACCAGACCAGCACCACCGCCCTGAAACTCGCGGTGGCGCCGGGCAAGTCGGTGACGAAGCTCGCGGATCTGAAGGGCAAGAAGATCGCCTACGCGGAGGGCACGGCACAGCAGGCCGCCGTGCTGCGCGCCATCGACAAGGCCGGGCTCACCACCTCCGACGTGCAGCTGGTCCGGCTGCAACTGGCCGAGTTCCTCGATGCCGTGCGCACCGGCCAGGTCGACGTCGCGCCGCTGATCGAGCCGAACGTCACCCGGTTCCTGCGCACGCCGGGCACCTCGCTGGTCCCCGACTCCGAGACCGTAGGTCTCTACGGCGGTCTCGCCTATCTGTACGCCCGCCGCGCGGTCGTGCGGGATCCGGCGAAGGCGGCCGCCACCCGGGCGCTGGTCGGCGCGTTCGTCCGCGCCTACCAGTGGGCCAACACCCACCCGGAGGACTGGGCGCGCCGCTACTACGTGGACAACCAGAAGGTGAGCGCCGACGACGCCAAGCGCATCGTCGACTCGCTGGGCACCTACGTCTTCCCGCATCTGGACCAGCAGTTGGTCGACCGGCAGCAGGCCACCATCGACGCCATCGCCAAGGCGGGCGAACTGCCCAAGAAGGTGCAGGCGTCCAACGGCTTCGACCTGCGCTTCGACGCCGCGATCACGCAAGCGGTCACCGAGAGCGGCGCGTCGTTCGAACCGAAGGCACGCTGATGGCGACCCTCGACGCCGGGGTGCTGCGCCGCTTCGGCCTCGGCCGCTCCACGGCGGAACCGATACTGGCGAAACGCAAACCGACCCGGCCGCGCCTCGGTCCTGGCCGCCCCATCCCGTTCGGCATCGCGGTGGGACCGGCGTTGCTGATCGCCGCCTGGGTGGCCGGTTCGGCCACGGGCGCTTTGGATCCGGAGACCCTGCCCGCGCCGTGGACGGTCGCCGAGACCGCCGGTGACCTGCTCGCCGACGGCCGTTTACAGAGCAATCTGCTGACCTCGGTGCAGCGCGCCGTGATCGGGCTCGGGCTCGGTGTCGCGATCGGCCTGGTGCTGGCGCTGCTGGCCGGGCTGAGCCGGGTCGGTGAAGCGTTGGTGGACGGGCCGATCCAGATCAAGCGCGCCATTCCGACGCTCGCGCTGATTCCGCTGTTCATCGTGTGGTTCGGCATCGGCGAGGAAATGAAGCTGGTGGTGATCACCACCAGCGTGGCGATCCCGATCTACCTGAATACGCACGCGCACCTGCGCAGCGTCGACGCCAGGTATGTGGAACTCGCCCAGACCGTCGGACTGTCGCGGTGGGGATTCGTCCGCCGGATCGCGCTGCCGGGATCGCTGCCCGGCTTCTTCACCGGCCTGCGGCTGGCCGTCACGATCTCCTGGCTGGCGCTGGTCGTGGTGGAACAGGTCAACGCCACCAGCGGCATCGGTTACCTGATGACCCAGGCCCGCACCTACGGCCAGATCGACATCATCGTGGTCGGCCTGGTGATCTACGGCCTGCTCGGCCTGTTCGGCGACATCCTGGTGCGCGCGGTGGAAAGGAAGGCGCTGTCATGGCGGCAGACACTCGGGGACTGAACGTCGTCCGCGCCCGGCGGCTGCGCCGTGGCTTCGGCGACCGGGTGGTGCTGCGCGACATCGACATCGACATCGCGCGCGGCGAGTTCGTCGCGCTGCTCGGCCGCAGCGGTTCGGGCAAGAGCACGCTGCTGCGGGCGCTCGCCGAATTGGACTACGACGTGCCGGGTTCCGGCGAATTGAGCGTGCCCACCGAGCGTTCGGTGGTGTTCCAGGACTCCCGGTTGCTGCCCTGGGTGCGGGTGCTCGACAACGTGACCCTCGGTCTAGGAGGTTCGGACGCCGCCGGTCGCGGTCGCGCGGCACTGGCCGAGGTCGGGCTCGCGGGCCGGGAGAAGGCCTGGCCCAAGGAGCTTTCCGGTGGCGAGCAACAGCGTGTCGCCTTGGCGCGTTCGCTGGTGCGCGAACCCGAGCTGCTGCTGGCGGACGAACCGTTCGGCGCGCTGGACGCGCTGACCCGGATCAAGATGCACGCACTGCTGCAGGACCTGTGCGCCGAGCATCGGCCCGCCGTGCTGCTGGTCACCCACGATGTGGACGAGGCGGTGCTGCTGGCCGACCGTGTCCTGGTGCTCGACGACGGGCGCATCGCGGTGGACCAGCGCATCGACCTGGAACGCCCCCGCCGCCACGGCGATCCCGCCTTCCTGCGGCACCGTTCCCTGCTGCTGGCCAGCCTGGGCGTCGACGTCGTCGACACGCCCACCGACGAGAAGAAAGCCTCATGACCGCACCGCGCCAACTCAGCCTCAACGCCTTCATCTACCCCTCCGGCCACCACGAGGCGGCATGGCGGCATCCGTCGAGCAGCCCCGAACGGATCTACGACGTCGCCTACTACCAGGAGATCGGACGCACCGCCGAAGCGGCGAAACTGGACGCGGTGTTCTTCGCCGACGGACCCGCCCTGCACAACAACGTGAAGCACAACGCGACCTCCGGCCTGGAACCGATCACCCTGCTCACCGCGATCGCCACCGCGACGACGCATCTCGGCCTCATCGCCACCGCGTCGACCACGTACTACGAGCCCTACAACCTGGCCAGGCTGTTCTCCACGCTGGACCACATCTCCCGCGGCCGGGCGGGCTGGAACATCGTCACCACCGGCACCGATCTCGCCGCGGCGAACTTCGGTCTGGACAAGCATCCCGACCATGCCGAACGGTACGCCCGTGCTCGGGAATTCGTCGACGCCGTGGTGGCGCTGTGGGACAGCTGGGAGGACGACGCCATCGTCCTGGACCAGGCCTCAGGCGTGTACGCCGACCCGGAGAAGATCCACCAGATCGACTTCGCCGGCGAATACCTGCGGGTGCGTGGACCGTTCAACGCGCCGCGCACGCCGCAGGGCCACCCGGTGCTGGTGCAGGCGGGCGCGTCGAACGACGGGCGGGCGTTCGCGGGCAAGTACGCCGAGGCGATCTTCACCGCGCATCAGCGGCTCAGCGACGCCCAGGCGTTCTACGCCGACATCAAGGAGCGGGCCCGTGGCTTCGGCCGCGACCCCGAGCACATCAAGATCCTGCCGGGGATCAGCCCGTTCATCGCCGACACCGAGGCGGCGGCCAAGAAATTGGAGCAGGAGTTCAACGAGCTCACCGTGCCGGAATACGGCCTGGCCCAGTTGGAGGGCATCGTCGGGATCAGCCTGCGGCACCTGCCGCTGGACGAGCCGATCCCGGTCGATTTGTTCGACGCGGCGGGCGATGTGACCGACAACGGGAAGAGCCGCTTGCAGGTCGTGGCGGGCATCGTGCAGCGCGAACGGCCGACCGTGCGCGGCCTGCTGCACCGCCTCGCCGGTGCGCGCGGCCACCGGGTGTTCGCCGGAACCCCCGAGCAGGTCGCCGACACCATCGAGGAATGGTTCCGCAACGGCGCGGCCGACGGGTTCAACGTCATGCCGCCGTACTACCCGGGCGGACTGGAGATCTTCGCCGAGACGGTCGTGCCGATCCTGCAGGAACGCGGCCTGTTCCGCACCGAGTACACCGGCACCACGCTGCGCGACCACTTCGGCCTGCCCCGCCCCGACAGCCGTTTCGCCCCGCAGCCCGCGCTGGCCCGGTGAGCGGCGCCGACGAAAGCGACTGTCCGCCTGGGCGCCGGGCTGTCCGCCACAGGACGGCGCCGGTGCATGCGATGGGTCGGCCCCGCGCGTTCGGTGCGGGGCCGGCCGACGCCGTGCCCCGCTCACGGGTCGGGCATTCGAAGTCGGTCGCACACGCTAGCGTGCGCGTCTTCGATCCACACGCTGTGCTGGTCGACTCGAACCAGCGAGTCGGGTTCCAGGGCAATGCGAGCCAGGTGCGCTCCGGGTGCTGGTGGTCGGCCGGTTCCGAGTCTCCTGCTGTCGTGTCGCGGGTTGCCTCCACCACGCCGGTTGTGCGGTTCGCCTCGGGCAGCGGCTTCGGGCCGGATGTGATCGGGCGGAGCGCGGTCTCGCGGCATCGATCGGCGATGCGATGAGCGAGCGGTCCGTCGTAGCGGGCGACATCGGCGGCGTGCGGTTGCGGTCGCTGACCTGGACGGTGTTCGTGCCGATGGTGGTGTACGGCATCGGGTCCGGCGCGGCGGCGCCGATGTACGCGCTGCGCGCGCTCGACCTGGGCGCGTCGGCCGGGCTGGCGGGGATCATCGTCGCGCTGTCCGGGTTGGGCATGGTGCTCACCGACCTGCCCGCGGGGCGGGTCGTCGCGACCATCGGGGAACGCGGTGCGCTTGCGGTGGGTTCGGTGGTCGGTGCGATCGGCGTGCTCGCGGCGATCGTGGCGCCGAATGTCGGCGTGCTCGCGCTGGGCATGCTGCTCAACGGTGCGGCGGGCGCGGTGTGGGGCCTGGCTCGCCAGTCCTATCTGGTTGCCGTGGTGCCCCCGAACGACCTCGGCCGCGCGATGTCGACGCTGGCCGGTTCCATGCGGCTGGGGTTCTTCTGCGGACCGTTCCTCGGTGCGGCCGTGGTGCATTCGCTCGGTCCCAACGGCGCGTTGTGGTTGCAGTTGGTGACCACGGTGGTGTCCGGCGCGGCCATGGCGGCGATCCGATCGCCGGAGGGATCGGGCGAGGCGGGCGCGGGGCACGCGCTGACGGCGATCGTGGTCGAGCACCGCAGGACCCTCGGCACACTCGGCCTGGCCGCGCTGCTGGTCGGGGCCGCGCGTGCGGCCCGGCTGGCGCTGCTTCCGTTGTGGGCCGCGCACATCGGACTGAGCGCGTCGACCACCAGTTTGGTGTTCGGCCTGGCGGGCGCGGTGGACGTGCTGATGTCGTATCCGGCGGGCGTGTGGCTGGATCGCTACGGCAGGCGGGCGACCGGCGTGCCGTCGATGGTCCTGTTCGCCGCCGGTTTCGGTGTGCTGCCGTGCACTTCCTCGGTGCTCGGGCTCGGTTGCGCCGCTGTGCTGCTCGGGCTGGCCAACGGCATGAGCAACGGGCTGATCATGACGGTCGGCGCTGATGTCGCGCCCGACGGGCAGCGGGCGGAGTTCCTCGGGGCCTGGCGGCTCACCCACGACATCGGCATGTTCGTCGGACCGGTGGCGGTCGGCGCGATCAGCGCCGTGACCGTGCTCGGCGGAGCGGCCATCGCGCTCGCGCTCACCGCCGCGGCGGGCGCCTACACGATGCATCGCTGGTTTCCGGGCGTGGTCGGGGCGCCAGGGCGGCGGTCGGCCCAGACCGGGTAGGCGCTCGGCCTCGCCGCGGTTGCGCGGATTCGAGAATTTCCACTGGTGGCACGTGTCGCTAGGGTCTGGTCATCGGAGTGCGTCGGTATGGTGCTGCGGCATGTCCCTATCGTTCCTTCGGCGATCCGGCCTGGTCGCCGCCTCGATAAGTATGTGCGTCGCGGTCACGCTCGGGGTGGCCCCTGCGACAGCGGAAAGCCCGACGACCGGGCAATTGAGCGGGATCGAGCTGCTCGATCCCGCGTGGACTTTCCCCAAGGCCGCGGTGTCGCTCGGGATCGGTTACACCACGACCGATCAGCACGGCGCACCCGCGCAGGCATCCGGTGCGCTCTATCTGCCCCCGGGCCTGCCGCCGCAGGGAGGATGGCCGCTGGTGGTGTGGGCACACGGAACCGCGGGCATCGGCGATGCCTGCGCGCCGTCGCGCCGCCCGCAGTCCGAGCGGAACATCACCTATTTCGACCAGATCCTGGAGAACGGGTACGCGGTACTGGCTCCCGACTATCAAGGCCTCGGCACCCGCGGGCAGTTCAGCTACTACAACACGAACGTCGAGGGGATGTCGATAATCGACGCGGTCGCGGCGATGCGCACGACTCCGATTCCGCTATCACGCAGATGGGCCTTGGTCGGTCAGTCGGAGGGAGCGCACGCGGTGATGAGCGCGGCCGGTCTGTATGCCGAGAAAGGCGGTTCCGCTACGGGGTTGAGCGGAGTGGTGGCCACCGGGCTGCGCACCGACCCGAGCAAGAGCCTGCCGGAGATGTTCCGGGCGGACTCGACCGGCTCCAAGAACCAGATCGCCTACGCCGCGTACTATCTGGCCTCGCTGGAGGAACTGAACCCCGGCAGCGTCACCCCGTACCTGTCCGATTTCGGCAAGGACTTCGTGGAAAGAGCGGCCCACGAATGCCTTTCGCATCTGGTCGAGCGCGCCGACGGCCGCCGACCGTCGGCGCTCGTCGCCGACCCCGACCGGCCGACGCCCACCTTCGCCGAAGACATCGCCGCCCTGACGGGATATCCGGAAGACCGGTTCACCAGCGATCTCCTGATCGGCTACGGCACCGCGGACATCGATGTGCCTCCGACCGACACCGCGAACTACGGGAAAGAACTGCAAGAGCTGAACCCCGGAATACGAGTGACGGTCCAGCAGTACCCCGGCAAGGACCACAGCGGCGCGTTCCTGGCATCGCTTCCGGATGCGCTGGGATTCCTGAACACGCACCTGCGCTGACGCTCGGCGCGCACCCGCGAGGGAACAGTCGCTGTCGACTGCTTCGGAAACGGCCGCTACACCTACTGCGGAACCGTGATCGGGACGCCCCCGGCGTCAGCGGACGCGGGTGCCGAGCAAGTGCCGCACGCCCGCGACGAACAATTGCAGGCCGAAGTCGAAACGGGCGGTGGGGTCGGTGGTCTCCTCCAACGGCGAGGCGCCCTCGGGCAGGGCGCCCGCCGAGTCCATCTGCATCCTGGACTGCTCGTCCACGGTCTCACCGAGGACGTAGTAGAGCAGCGTGAACGCCGCGAGTTCGGCCTCCTGGCGCGGCATGCCCGCGCGGATGGCGGCGCTCACCAGCCGTTCTCGCCCTTTGCTCGTGGTGAGCCGGGACGCGTAGGTCGCCGACACCAATTCGGCGCCGTCGCGATAGGCCAGCAAGCAGTCGCGCAGCCGGTGCGCCAGTTCGGTGATCTGCCCGGACCATTCCTCGGCCGCGATCGGGTCCTCCATGGGCGCGAGGATCTTGTCCGCGACCGCGCCGAGCAGCGCCTGCTTGTTCGGAAAGTGCCAATACAACGCGCCGGGCTGCACCTGGAGCGAGCCGGCCAACCTGCGCATGGTGAGGTCGGCCAGGCCGTATCGGTCCAGAATCGCGATGGCTCCGTCGACCACGTCCGCCCGGTGCAGCTGCACTCGATGCCCTTCCCGTCGTGCTTTGACTCACTCCTACCGCTACCCTAGCCTGAACACCGTTCAAGTTGCACGGCCACCTCGGCCGGACGAAGGGATTCGTGCAGTGACCCAGGCACCTGTAGACACCGAAATCTTGTCGATCGCCCGCGAGCAGGTGCTCGAGCGCGGGGTGGGGCTGACCCAGGAGCAGACGCTGGAGGTGCTACGGCTCGGTGACGACCGGCTGGAGGAGTTGCTCGCCCTGGCGCACGAGGTGCGCATGAAGTGGTGCGGCCCCGAGGTCGAGGTCGAGGGCATCATCAGCCTCAAGACCGGCGGTTGCCCGGAGGACTGCCACTTCTGCTCGCAGTCGGGCCTGTTCCAGTCGCCGGTGCGCGCCGCGTGGCTGGACATTCCCAGCCTGGTGGAAGCCGCCAAGCAGACCGCGAAGACCGGCGCCACCGAGTTCTGCATCGTGGCGGCCGTGCGCGGTCCCGACGAGCGCCTGATGGCCCAGGTGGCCGCCGGTGTCGAGGCGATTCGCAACGAGGTGGACATCCAGGTCGCCTGCTCGCTGGGCATGCTCACCCAGGAGCAGGTGGACCAGTTGGCCGCCATGGGTGTGCACCGCTACAACCACAACCTGGAGACCTCGCGGTCCTACTTCCCGAACGTGGTGACAACGCACACCTGGGAGGAGCGCTGGGACACCCTGCGCATGGTCCGCGAAGCGGGCATGGAGGTCTGCTGCGGCGGCATCCTCGGCATGGGCGAGACGCTGGAGCAACGCGCCGAGTTCGCCGCGAACCTGGCCCAACTCGAGCCCGACGAGGTGCCGCTGAACTTCCTCAACCCGCGTCCGGGTACGCCCTTCGGCGACCTGGAGGTGCTGCCCGCGTCCGACGCGCTGCGCGCCGTGGCCGCGTTCCGGCTCGCGCTGCCGCGCACCATGCTGCGCTTCGCGGGCGGCCGGGAGATCACCCTCGGTGACCTCGGCGCCAAGCAGGGCATCCTGGGCGGCATCAACGCCGTCATCGTCGGCAACTACCTGACCACCCTCGGCCGCCCGGCCGAACAGGACCTGGACCTGCTCGGCGAGCTGAAGATGCCGATCAAGGCGCTCAACGAAACGCTCTGACCGGCTCGGTTGCGACGAAGAGGCGAGCGAGCATGAGTACTGTCATGGACATGGACGAGCGCTACAACCCGTTCACCGGCAAGCGAATCGTGCCGGGCCTCGACGACGCGATCCCGGCCGCCGCCGCGCTGGGCCTGGAGCCGCCGCGCTTCTGCGAACAGTGCGGACGCCGCATGATCGTGCAGGTGAGCCCGGACGGCTGGTGGGCCAAGTGCTCCCGGCACGGCGTCGTCGACTCGGCCGAACTGGAACGCCGCTAGTGGCGTCGCCGTTGCGCGGTGAGGTGCGGGCGGCGGCTGTGGTCGCCGTCGCCGTGGTGGTGGTGAGCGCGCTCGCCGGTGTCGGCTGGGGCCTGCTCGCGCCGACCGAGCGGCTGCTCGTGGTCGAGCCGGGTCGCGGTGTCGGACTGACCGGGGAGAGTGCGCATCAGTTCGACGCGCTGGCGTTGTTCGTCCTCGCGGGGGCGGTGCTCGGATTGCTGTGCGCACTGGCCGTGTGGCGCTGGCGCTCGGCGCGTGGGCCGCTGTTGCAGCTGGGCCTGCTGATCGGTTCCGGCCTGGGTGCGGTGGTGATGGCCGGTGTAGGGGAGCAGGTCGCCGAGTGGTCGCATCCGCGCCCGCACGACCCACCGGTGGGCCAGATCGTCACCTTGCCGATCGAACTCGGCAGCGACCTCGCGCTGATCGTGCAGCCGCTGATCGCGTCGTTCGTCATGCTGTTCCTCGCGGCGCTGAGTACCTCGGCGGATCTCGGCAGTGGCCGCCGCGCCGCCCGGAAGGAGGAAGCCTCCTACGACGGCCAGGGCGCCTTCATGCCCTATGGTGACGCTGCGAGCAGCGCAGAGCTGCCCTATGGTGGCTACCAGCCTGCCCCAGAGGGATATTCGCTGCCCGAATATCGCCAGCGCCGCTGACGCGTCGTCCGGCACGTCGCCGCGACGGGGAAGGTTTTCCGAACCACTTCGGGGTCGGGAACTCGTGGCGTGCTGGGAAGGAATGGGACGTGGCCTTCGTGGGTGGCGGTCCGGTCGTCGAAGAGCTCGACGCCAAGTTCTGGCGGGTGACCGAACCACTGGTCTATCGCGGTGCGAGTGAGGAATTCGTGGTCCCAGCTGGTTTCCGGACGGACTTCGCCTCGGTGCCGCGCCCGTTGATCTGGCTGATTCCCCGCTACGGCAGCTATACCCGTGCCGCCATCCTGCACGACTACCTGCTGAGCACGAACACGGTCGGCGTGGCCGACGCCGACGGCATCTTCCGCCGATGCCTGCACGAACTCGGAGTCTCCCTGCCACGCCGCTGGATGATGTGGGCGGCCGTGCGCGCGGCGCACCGGTTACGCGGCGCGAGTGCGGGCGACGTCGCCCGGTTCGTCGTCGTCGCGGTCCCTTCGGTGTTCTTCCTCGCCGTTCCCGCGACCGTGGTGACGGTGTTCCTCCTGTTGTTCTGGTTGGTGGAGTTGGCCTTCTGGGCCGGGTCGCGCCTAACGCAGCGGACCGAAGCTCCGCCGCCCGGTCCGCAGATGAAGACCGCCTGACCGACCTGGGGTCTCGGTGCGAACTTCGTGCGCGCTGCTGGCGAGCCTCGCGCCGGCGAGCCCGGCCGGGGCGCCGGATCCGCGCGGGCAACCCGCCACCGGCGCGGACGAGTTCTCGGCTGCCGCAGCGGCGCACGAGTTACGGTGCCGATATGAGCGACGGATCGCCCAGGCTCCCCACCCTCGTCGTCGTCAGTGGCCCGCCGGGGTCGGGCAAGACGACGCTCGCGCACGCTCTCGCCCGGGCGATCGGCTGCCCAGCCATCTGCCGGGACGAGATCAAGGAGGGCATGGTCCACGCGACGGAGAACTACGCCCCGAGCCGCTCGAACGAGCTGAACCTCCGCACGCTGCCGGTGTTCTTCCAGACGCTGGAACTGCTCCTGCGGGCCGGTGTCACGGTGGTGGCCGAAGCCGCCTTCCAAGACCGGCTGTGGCGTCCCGGCCTCACGCCGCTGCGCGCTCACGCCCAGCTCCGCATCGTGCACTGCACGATCGATCCAGCTCTCGCGACACAGCGAATCCACCAGCGCCACCGTTCGAATCCGCTCCGCCGCGCCCACGACGATCCAGACCACCCCGCACCCGCCGCCTTCCAGCGCATCTCCCTCGACGCGCCGACACTCGAGGTCGACACCACCTCCGCCTACCGCCCCGACCTCCCGGCGATCGTCGCCTTCCTCGACGCCTCCTCATGATCAACGGCACACGACGGAGGGCCTTCTCGCGAAATGCCGCAACCATGTGCCGCTGATCTTGAAAATCCGTTGGAGCCGACGTGGGCGCGAGGATATGGTGGGCGGCCGGAGTGGCCGAGGGTTGTCGGAAAGGGGCTGGGGTGGTGAAGACCGCGCACGCGGTGGAGGACGGGGCGGCTTCTGCGCGGGGCGAACGGGCCGATCTGGCGGCGTGGCGGCGGCGGGATGCGCTGCGTCGCGGTAATGCGGCGCGGCCCATTCCGAGCAAACGGCAGTACCGTCGCCGGGACAAGCATCGCAAGACTGCGGCAGAAGGCTGAGCAATGCCTGACCGCCGCTTCCGCGGCCGGCATCTGGCGTACCCGCCGATATCGCCGGCTTTCCGGCCGGTTACGAAGGGCCGGGTGGGCGCAGCGCCGCGAATTCGTCTGTCACGCGCAGGCCGGAGTCGGTGAAGCGGTACACCGCGGCGGGGCGGCCGCCCGCGCGGCCGGGGGCGGCGGTGGCTCCGGTGGGGGTGATCACCTTGCGGCGGGAGAGAACTCGCTGAAGGTTCGTAGTGTCCACGTCGTAACCGAGTGCGGCGCAATAGATTTCGCGCAGTGTCGACATGGTGAACCGGTCCGGCGCGAGAGCGAAGGCGATGTTGGTGTAGGACAGTTTCGCCGCCAGCCGGGTGCGGGCGTGGTCGACTACCGTGCGGTGGTCGAAGGACATGTCCGGCAGTGCCGACACCGGGTGCCAGGCGGTGTCCGGGGGCAGCTGCGGGTCGGCGGTCAGCGGGACCAGCCCGAGGTAGGCCGAGGCGATGCGGCGCGGGCTCGGCACCCGATCGGGAGCGCTGAACACGGAGAGCTGTTCCAGATGACTCAGCTCGCGCACGTCGACCTTCTCGGCGAGCTGGCGGCGCGCGGAGGCGTCGAGGTCCTCGTCGTCGCCGAGACGTCCGCCGGGGAGCGACCAGGTGCCCTTCTGCGGGTCGAGTGCGCGTTCCCACAACAACACCGCGAGTTCGGTCCGCTGGTCGGGCGGGCAACGTAGCAGCATGCCTTCTGCCCGGTCGGCGGGGGCGTGACCTGCGGCGATGTCCCGGGGGTAGCGACGAACCTGGAACACCGCGGTGAGCGATTCGTGGATGGTGCTACTATGGGCCACGTTTTCGATTATAAGTCGAAAACCTGGTTTGGTGCGAATCGGCGGTGTAGCCGACCGCACGAGGAAGGGAGCCATCCATGGCGACGACGGGTGCGAAACTGGCGCCCCCGCTGATGGGGCAGGTGTTCGACGGACCCTCCGGGTTCGCGGGTGTCGAGGCGACGCCGGAGTGGGCGCAGGAAGTCAAGCGTCTGGCCAGGGAGCGCAACGCGACGATCCTGGCGCACAACTATCAGCTGCCGGAGATCCAGGACGTGGCCGACCACGTCGGCGACTCGCTGGCGCTGTCGCGGATCGCGGCCGAGGCGCCCGAGGACACCATCGTGTTCTGCGGCGTGCACTTCATGGCCGAGACCGCCAAGATCCTGAGCCCGGCGAAGACCGTGCTCATCCCCGATCAGCGTGCGGGATGTTCGCTCGCGGATTCGATCAGCGCCGACGAACTGCGCGCCTGGAAGGCCGAGCACCCGAACGCGGTGGTCGTGTCCTACGTGAACACCACGGCCGAGGTGAAGGCGCTCACCGACATCTGCTGCACCTCCTCCAACGCGGTGGACGTGGTCGCCTCGATCGACCCGGACCGCGAGGTGCTGTTCCTGCCGGACCAGTTCCTCGGCGCGCACGTCAAGCGGGTCACCGGCCGCACGAACATGCACATCTGGGCGGGCGAGTGCCACGTGCACGCGGGCATCAACGGCGACGAGCTCACCGAGCAGGCGCGTACCCACCCGGACGCGGAACTGTTCGTGCACCCCGAATGCGGGTGCGCCACCTCGGCGCTGTACCTCGCGGGCGAGGGCGCGTTCCCGGCCGATCGGGTGCACATCCTGTCCACCGGAGGCATGATCGACGCGGCCAAGGCGGCGAAGTCGAATCAGGTGCTCGTGGCCACCGAGGTCGGCATGCTGCACCAGCTGCGCAAGGCCGCCCCCGGCATCGACTTCCAGGCCGTGAACGACCGGGCGTCGTGCAAGTACATGAAGATGATCACTCCGGCGGCCCTGCTTCGCTGCCTGGTCGAGGGCCGTGACGAGGTCCACGTCGATCCGGAAACCGCCGCGCTGGGCCGCAACTCGGTGCAGCGGATGATCGCGATCGGCAATCCCGGCGGCGGTGAATGAGTCCGACCGCTGCCCTCGCGGCGGCGGGTCGCTCTCCGGCGCAACGCGCTGACCACAGCGCCCGCGCCGCGGAACGTTCGCGGATCGGAAGACAGAGAGGCGCGGGGCGATGACAACCCGGGTTTCCATCGACTGGGAGGCCGAGGCCGATCTGGTCGTGATCGGCGGTGGCGTCGCGGGACTGACCGCGGCGCGCACCGCGTCACTGCGCGGGCTGCGGGTGCTCACGCTCAGCAAGGGCGGGCCGACGGATACGTCCACCCAGTACGCCCAGGGCGGCATCGCCGTCGTGGCGCCGCACGGTGACTCGGTCGAGTCACACGTGCACGACACGGTGGAGGCGGGCGTCGGCCTGTGCGACGTGGACGCCGTGCGCTCCATCGTCGAGGGCGGGCAGGACGCGGTGGCCGCGCTGACCGACCTGGGCGCGGTGTTCGACCTCGGCCGCGACGGCCAGATCTCGCGGACCCGCGAGGGCGGCCACAGCACCCGCCGGATCATCCATGCCGGGGGCGACGCCACCGGCGCCGAGGTGCAGCGGGCGCTGAACGAAGCCGGCTTGCCGGTGCTGTTCGGCGCGGCCGTCGGCGAGATCGTCACGGGGCCGAACGGTGTGCGGGGCGTGGTCGCGCTGTCGGACCGAGGTTTCGGTGTCGTGCACGCGCCCGCTGTGTTGCTGGCCACCGGCGGGCTCGGCCAGTTGTACGCGCTGAGCACCAATCCGCCGGGCGCCACCGCCGACGGCATCGCGCTCGGGCTGTGGGCCGGCGCCGCCGTCGCCGACCTCGAATTCGTGCAGTTCCACCCGACGGTGCTGTACACCCCCGGCGGTATCGGGCGCAGGCCGCTGATCAGCGAAGCGGTGCGCGGCGAAGGTGCGACATTGGTCGACACCGAAGGCAACGCGGTGACCGAGGGGGTGCATCCACGGGGCGATCTCGCGCCTCGCGATGTCGTCTCCCGCGCCATCGCCGCGCGCATGCGGGCGCTGGGCACCGAGCACGTTTATCTCGACGCCCGCTCGATCGACGGTTTCCCGCAGCGGTTTCCGACGATCACCGCCTCGTGCCTGGCGGCGGGCATCGATCCGCGCACCGACCTCATCCCGGTCGCGCCTGCCGCGCATTACCAGTGCGGGGGCGTCGTCACCGACACTCACGGCCGTACCGCAGTACCCGGCCTGTACGCGGCCGGAGAGGTCGCGCGCACCGGACTGCACGGGGCGAACCGGTTGGCGTCCAACAGTCTGCTGGAGGGGCTGGTGGTCGGCGAGCGCGCCGGAGCCGCCGCCGCCGAGCGGCTCGGTGAGCGGGCCCGGGTGAGCGAGATCCCCACTCGCGTAGCCGATTACGTCGACCGCGACGTAGTGCAGCACCTGATGACCACGCACGCCTCGGTGGTCCGCGACCGCGCCGGACTCGCGGAAGCGCTCAAGCGACTCGACGACGTGGTCACCAACCGCGACACGCTCGCCGCCGCCACCCACCCGATCGCCGGAATCGAGGACGCCGCACTCACTCTCGCGGCCCGCGCGCTGCTGCTGGCCGCGCTCGCCCGCACCGAGAGCCGCGGCTGTCACACCCGGTCCGATCACCCGGACGCCCTGCCCGAACTCCGCCACAGCCTCCCGATCCGGCTCAACGGCGACGGCGTCCCCGAGTACGCCCCCATTCCCTGATCACACGCACCGAGCGCGGCATCCGGTGGACCGCGAGAACCCCGCTCGGTCAGAGAGGAACGCTTCGATGGCTCTGGACGACGCCCTGGATCGCGACGAGGTGCTGCGCGTCATCCGCGCCGCGCTGGACGAGGACCTGCGCTACGGCCCGGACGTCACGACGACGGCCACCGTGCCCGCGGACGCGGTGATCAAGGCATCGGTGGTGTCGCGGGAACCGGGAACCGTGGCCGGGCTCGACGCCGGGCTGCTGGTGCTCGACGAGGTGATCGGCGCGGACGCCTACGAGATCACCGACCGCGTCGCCGACGGCACCCGGGTGTCGCCCGGACAGTCCGTGCTGACCTTGATCGCGCCCACCCGTGGGCTGCTCACCGCGGAGCGCACCATGCTCAACCTGGTGTGCCATCTGTCCGGCATCGCGACGGCGACAGCCGCCTGGGTGGACGCCGTCGCGGGCACCCGCTGCCGCATCCGGGACAGCCGCAAGACGCTGCCCGGACTGCGCGCGCTGCAAAAGTACGCCGTGCGGGTCGGCGGCGGCGTCAACCACCGGATGGGTCTCGGCGACGCCGCCCTGATCAAGGACAACCACGTGGTCGCCGCGGGGTCGGTGGTCGAGGCGTTGCGCGCGGTCCGCGCCGCCGCCCCCGACATCGCCTGCGAGGTCGAGGTCGACAGCCTCGAACAGCTCGACGCCGTGCTCGCCGAGAACGTGGAACTGGTACTGCTGGACAATTTCCCGCTCTGGCAGACCCAGGCGGCAGTGCAGCGCCGCAACGCCGCCTCACCGCGGACGAAACTGGAGTCCTCCGGCGGCCTGAGCCTCGACGTCGCCGCCGACTACGCCCGCACCGGCGTCGACTACCTGGCCGTCGGCGCGCTCACCCACTCGGTCCGCGTCCTCGACCTCGGACTGGACATGTAGGTACCCGCCCGAACGCGCAAGCCGCGCAGCGTGGCTCGGTCGGACTCGGCGAATGCGCGAATCTCCATGTCGCCCGAGCTACCCGGCGGTGCGCCGGGGCGCTCGGTCAGGCGGTGAGGTCCCGTTCCAGCGGCGTCCGGAAACGGGGAATGGCGCGCACGTCGCCGTACCATTCGGCGACTCGCTGCGCCTGCGCGGCGATCATCGCCTCGGCGTCGGTCCCCACGTCTTCGAGCAGGCGGTAGACGATCTCGCCGTCACCGCGCTGCGCCCAGCCGCCCACGATGCGCCCGTCCCACCAGACGGTGGGCCCGATGTTCCCGTTGCGATCGAACAGGTTCGGTGCGTGGGGGCCGAGGAACCATTCTCGAGCCTGCCAGCCCATGGGCGTCGGATCGAGCGCGGGAAGCAATGCCGCCCATGGTTCCGGGGTGGCGACCGGCTCCACGTCGTCGGCCAGTAGTACGCCCGTCACGCCATCGAGGTCGACCTCGATCAGCTCGAGCGCGCCGAGCGCCGCGCGCACCTCGCCCAGCGTCCACCCGGTCCACCACTTGATGTCGGACACCGGCGCGGGACCGAACGCGCGCAACCAGCGGCGGACCAGCTCGACGCGGGCTTCTGCGGCCGGAATCACGGGGACGGGGTCCGGCAACCACGATTCGATCGGCGCCCAGGTGTACTGGCTGCTGGTCCAGCTGCCGTTCGGCCGTCCGCGCACGATGCGGCCTTCGCAGCCGAGCGTCACCAGTACCCAGGTGGTGATGTTCGTCGGCTTCGAATACGGCTTGTCCGGCGCGGTGTTCACCTGGGTGCGCAAGCGGGGGACGTCCTTGCTCAGCTGCGCGCCGGTCGCCGCGCCGCGATCGAGCAGCGCCTTGTGCGTCTCGGTCTCGACTTCGGCCCACCAGCGCCGCACATCGCCGTCCCCGATGCCCGCCTGTTCCAGGTACTTGCCGTAGGTGCGCCGCTGTTTGTGCGCCAGCGCGTCCGCGCACGAACCCTGCAGGATCGCGACCAGCTCCACCGGCACGACGAACATGGTGCGGCGCATGGCCAGCATCCGCAGCAGCGAACGGTCGTCGTAGAGCGCCTGTTCGACATCCGCGGGCGCCAGCCCCTCGGCGCGGGCCGCGACGGAGAGGAAGACAGTCGCCGGATCGGTCGCGTGCAGGGCGACCAGCGAGCGGGCGATCTCCGCGACCTGTCCGGCCCGCTCCGGGATGGCCAGCCGGTGTCGCACCGCCAGCCGGGCGCGCCGCTCGGCGACATCAATCGAACGCATAGGCGAATCGTAGCGTTCGCACCGTCGGGTCAGAGGCCGAAGCGCTCCGGAGCCGGGCGCAGCGTCCGGCAGGCGTCGCGGACGGCCTCGGTCGCCGCCGGGCCGCACGCGCCCGCCGCGCCGCCGATCGGGATGCCGGTGCGGACGACCGCGTCCGCCTCGGCCGGCTTGTGCATCGCTTTGGCGATCTGCCGCAGCACGTGCGCGCAGCCGAGGACCGGATCGTTCGCCAGCCGATTGCAGTTGTCCTCGAACAAGGCGCGCGAGTCGTCGACCGGGAAGTTGCGCAGCACCGGATCCGCCGCGACCAGTTCGGCGACGGTGCCGCGTCCGCCGCCGACGTCGCGTCGTCGGCCACGGCGACCAGCGCGCACAGGGCCACGGCGGCGTCGCGAAAGGACCCGCCGCGCGATGCGTTCCGCCTGGCGAGCAGTTGTTCGCGCCAGGTCGCGGCGGTCTCGGGCGTCGGGTCCTGCCCCCAAAATTCTGGATCAGTCGGCAGGCTCCCAGGAGCGGACCAGGTCGAGCAAGCCGGGAAAGCGCGCCTCGAGATCGTCGACGCGGACCTGGCTGCGGCGTTCGAGTCCGTAGCGTCGCTGCCGGGTGACGCCCGCCTCGCGCAGGACCCGGAAGTGGTGCGTCAACGTGGATTTGGGGCGATCGATGCCGAACCAGGAGCACGACCGGTCGGTGTCGGGGGAGTCCAGTAGCAACCGGCGGACCATGGTCAGGCGCAGCGGGTCGCTCAGCGCGGCCAGCACGTGATCCAGTCGCAGGTCGGCGCGGGCCGGCTCGGGCAGGACGGAGGTGGCATCGGCGGTGTCGGCGGCCGCTGGCATCGCGTTCTCCTCGGATTTCGGACGACTTGTACGACTTCTATCGTACTAGGCGCCAAGTTCGATTACTGTCGTACCAGTACGAAAAAATTCGAACCAAGGAGTGGTGATGGGATCGACGGTGACGGTGCTACGCACGGAAGCACCACGGACGGGCGGACGTTCGGTGTGGGCGGCGGCGTGGCCGGTGTTCGCGGTGTTCGTGTTGTCGAACGCGCCGACCCCGCTGTACGTGGTGTGGCAGCGGGCGATCGGCTTCTCCGCCGGGACGCTGACCGCGGTGTTCGCCTGCTACATCGCCGGATTGCTGGGTGCGCTGCTGGTCGCGGGCGTGGTGTCGGACCGGGTGGGTCGCAAACCGGTGCTGCTGCCCGCGGTGGCGGCGGCGGTGGCGGCCTGTGTGTTGTTCGCGGTCGCGCAGTCGGTCCCGCTGCTGGCCCTGGCGCGGCTGTTGACCGGCCTGGCGGTCGGCGCGACGGTGTCGGCGGGAATGGCGGCGGTCACCGATGTGGGCGGGTCCGACCGCAAACGGGTCGCCGCGCTGGCCGCGTCCACGGCGATGGTGCTGGGAGCCGGGAGCGGGCCATTGCTGGCAGGCATCCTGTCCGAAGCGCTGCCCGGCCCGACGGTGACGGTCTTCCTGGTCGAGATCGCCGTGCTCACTACGGCTTTCGCGGTGGTGGCCCGGTTGCCTCTGCCCGCCGGTGCCGGCGGGCGCGGACCGTGGATCCGGATCCCGTCGGTCGAAAGGGAAGGTCGCACCGCGGTGCTGCTGGGGATCGCGGTGTTCGGACCGGGCATCACCGCGACGTCGTTCGTCCTGTCGCTGGGGCCGTCGGTGCTGGCACATCTGCTCGGTGTCGCCGACCGGGTGCTCGCCGGTGCGGTGGCGTTCGCGATGTTCCTGGCCGCGACCGGAGTCCAGTTCGCGGCCCGGCGGTTCGGTGTGGGCGTCATCCTGCTCGGCGGCACGATCGCGACCGTGACGAGCATGGCCGCGCTGGTGCTCTCACTGGTCGCGACCTCGCTTCCGCTGTTCGTGACGGCGGCCGTGCTCGCCGGTGCCGGTCAGGGGCTCGGCCAGTTCGGCGGACTGACGGCGATCAGCGCGAGCGTGCCGGGCGAGCGGCTGGCCGAGGCCAACGCCGCGCAGAACGTCGGGGGGTATCTCCCCGCCGCGGTGCTACCGCTGGCCGCCGGGTTTCTCGGCGACGCTTATGGATTGAGCGCAGGTGTGATCGCGTTCGGCGTGGCGGTCGGCCTCGCGGCCGCAGCGGGCGGACTACTCGTCGTGGCGCGCCTGCGTCGCGATGCCGCGCTGACGGCGTGACATCATCCGGGGATGCGATGGGCATCTCTCGTATCGTGCTGCGCGTTGGCCGGTGTGCTCCTGACGACAGTTCTTGTGGCGCCACGAGTTTCGGCGGATGGGGACTGCGCCGTCGATGTGGCGGTGCGCCCTGTTTCGCTGACCGTGGACGGGGAGGAGGCGACCGGCCGGGTATACGAGCCCTATCGGTGCGCCGAGGACGACGCGACCGCGCACGCGCTCGTGGTCGCGGTGCACGGGCACGATGGATCGTCGGCCGATTTCGCGGGCTACCTCGAGTCGATCGCCCGGCGCACCGCGACGCCGATCCTGTCGATGGATCTGCGCTCGGCGCAGAGCATGTGGCTCACCGGAGAATGGAATCTGTGGGCAGGGTGGCGCGACATCGTCGCCGCGACCACGTGGTACCGGGATACCCATCGCTCGATCACCCGCACGGTGCTGTGGGGCTGGAGCCAGGGCGGCATCACCAGTGGTCTCGCGGTGGCGCACGGCCCGCGCGGGATGTTCGACTACTGGGTCGACAATTACGGTCCCGCCGACGATTTCACGATGTGGTTGGGCGCCGGGTCCGTGGATCCGGCGCTGCCCGCGCAGATCGAGCGCGACGCGGGTGGCTGCCCGCCCGCCACCTGCCCGCTCGGCTACGCCGAACGCTCGCCCGCGCTGCTGGCGGCCCGGATGGACGTGCGGCGGGCGTTTCTCGTGCACGGCACCGCCGACGACGTGGTGCCGTATGCCACCAGCGTCGAGATGCGCGCGGGGCTGCTCGCCGCGGGCCGACCCACCTCGATGTACACCGTCGTGACCGGGCGCGATCTGAACGGGCAAGTGGTTCCCGGCGACCACAGCGTCGGACCGGCCCTCTTCGAGGGCGGTTGCGTCGTCGAGCGCCTGCTGCTCGGCGCGGAGCCGGTCGACGGCCCGGATCGCGACTACCTCGTGGACGTCGCGCACGACGTCGTCACCGCACCGGCCGCCCCGCCGGGCGCGAAGTGCGCGGCGTGAGGGAACACGATCGCAGTTGCGCGCAGTTGACCGAGAAGAACCGACGACGAAGTGAGGACGCGATGAGCAAACCCGCCGACCCGGCTTACCACTGGAACGGAGCGGATCTCGATCTGGACGCCTACCTGGCCCGGATCGGGTTCGACGGCGAGCGCGCCCCCACCGTCCGGACGCTGCACGAGCTGGTGCGGGCGCACACCACCGCGATCCCGTTCGAGAACCTGGAGATCATCCTGGGCCGATCGATCCCCCTGGATCTGGCGACCTTGCAGGACAAACTCGTGCGGCGCCGCCGCGGCGGTTACTGCTACGAGAACGTCGGACTGTTCGCGGCCGCGCTGGAACGGCTCGGATTCGGTGTCACCGGCCTCAGCGGTCGCGTGAGCATGGGCGCGGGCACGGCGCTGCGGCCTGCCACCCATGCCTTGCTGCGCGTGACGACCGCCGACGACGACCGCGTCTGGCTGTGCGACGTCGGCTTCGGCGCCGGACCGCTGGTGCCGTTCGAGTTGTCCGCGGGCGAATTCACCGGCGGCGACTGGCAGTTCCGGCTGGAGAGCAGGCGCGGCGAGCTGGATTCCGACCTGTGGGTACTGCACCAATTCGGCCGGGACGGGTGGATCGACCGGTACAGTTTCACCTTGAATCCGCAGTACGGCATCGACTACGCCGTCGGCAACCATTTCGTGTCTACCTCGCCGCGTTCCCCGTTCACCACCCGGCCGTTCGTGCAGCGTTTCCACCCGGAGGCCCACCACGTGCTGGACGGCACCACGCTCGTCACCGAGTACCCCGACGGCACCGGCAACACAAGGGAACTGGAGCCGACCGAGCTGCCCAAGGTCCTCGCGGAGGTGTTCGACATCGACCTCACCGAGGCCGATGCCGCCGCACTCGCGAATGCTCCGTGGATACGCGACTGACCCCGCGAGCGGGCTGTTGACCGGTGATGTCCGGCTGCGCCCATTATGGTCGTCGGGTGCGTACCAACCGGAAAGCCCTCGTCCTGTTCGCCGCACCGCTGCTCGTGGTCGCCGCCTGCTCGTCAGGGCCGGACCAGCCCGATACCGTGGCAGGGCAGTTCGCCGAGGCGTTGAACCGCGACGATATCGCCGCCGCGGCCGCGCTCACCGACAATCCGGCCGTAGCCGCCGACACCCTCGGCGCGCTGTACGACGGACTCGGTAAGGACGTGCGCTTCGACGTCCGCTCGGTCGACGACAACCGCTTCGCACTGGCCGCCACCTGGAAGCTGGGCGCGGACGGCAAGTCGGAGTGGACCTACACCACCAACGGCGCCGCGCACGACGACGGGAACGGATGGCGGGTGAAGTGGGATCCCGCCACGGTCGCCCCCGGGCTCGCGGCGGGGCCATTGAGCTACGGCAGGGTTTATCCGCAACCGGCCCGCATCCTCGATTCCGCAGGCGGCGAGCTGATGACCGAACAGGTCGTCACGCTGGTCGACGTCGGCCCCGGCGCCGACATCCCCGCGGTCGCGGATCTGCTCGGCCCGCTCGCGCCCGGCCTCACCGCCGGGTCGGTGCAAACGGAACTGGCGGCGGCGCAAGGAAAGCCGATCACCGCGATCACCTTGCGCGATTCCGATCTCGCCCCGATCCGAGACCGCCTGGCCGCGCTGCCCGGTGTCACCCTCGCGCCGCAGACCCGTCTGCTGACGACCGACAAGGCGTTGGCCGCCCCGACCCTGTCCGGACTGGCCGAGTTGTGGCAGCAGTCCGCCGACGCGCACGCCGGGTGGGCCGTGCGCGCCCAGACGCCGCAGGGCACCGAGCGGGTCGCGGGAACGGATCCCACGCCCACCGCCGACATCGCGACCACGCTCGATCTCGGCTTGCAGCGCGCGGCCGAGGCGGCGCTCGCCCCGATCGCACAGCCCGCGGCGATCGTCGCCCTGCGTCCGTCGACCGGCGAGGTCGTCGCGATCGCGCAGAACGCCCCCGCCGACGCGCAGGGCCCGATCGCGCTGACCGGGCTGTACCCGCCGGGTTCGACGTTCAAGACGGTCACCGTCTCCGCCGCGTTGCAGGCGGGGACGGTCACACCCGACACCGTGCTGCCCTGCCCCGGCACCGCGAACATCGAGGGTCGCCGCATCCCCAACGACAACAATTTCGATCTCGGCGCGGTTCCGCTGCACACCGCGTTCGCCCGCTCTTGCAATACCACGATGGGCGCCCTCGCCGTGCGATTGCCCGCCGACGCGCTGACGAAAGCGGCCACACAACTCGGCCTCGGCATCGATTACGTCACACCGGGCCTGACCACGGTCACGGGGAAGGTGCCCGCGGCCGAGACCTCCGCGTTACGTGTGGAGTCGGCGATCGGTCAAGGGCAGGTGACAGCGTCGCCGTTCGGCATGGCCCTGGTCGCCGCGTCCATCGCTCGCGGCTCGGTGCCCGCGCCCACCCTGGTCGCGGGCAAGCCGGGCACCCCGGACCGCACCTCGGACGCGCTGCCGCCGCAGGTCGACGACCAGCTGAAAGCCATGATGCGCGAGACCATCACCGGTGGCACCGCGACCCAATTGCGCGACATTCCCGGCCTGCTCGGCAAAACGGGCACCGCGGAGTACATCGATGACGCCCACGCCCACGGCTGGTTCGTCGGCATCGACGGCGACCTGGCCTTTTCCGTGTTCATCAGCGACGCGGGCAGTTCGGCTCCCGCGGTGGACGCGGCGGGCCGGATGCTGCGTGCCCGTGGTTAGTCCCTTTCGGGCGATTCGAGGCAGTGTGAAGGCCCGGCTGACGCGTGCGAGCATTCCTACGCCCGCTACACTCATCCCCGGACCGCGTGAGTAATCAATATGCGGGATGTCACGATTTCGAGAAGGTTCGGAGTAGGCGCCATCGATACCGGTCAGTTGATCGCGGAGCATTACCGCCTGGTCGAGCGGATTGGTAGCGGCGGCACGGGCGTGGTCTGGCGTGCCGTCGACGAACGCCTCCAGCGCTCCGTGGCCGTCAAGCAGATCCACATCCAGCCGAGCCTGCCCGAGGCCGAACGCGACGTGGTGCGCCAGCGCGCGATCCGGGAGGCCCGCAACGCCGCCCGCTTCCAGCATCCGAACGCGATCGTCGTGTTCGACATCACCGAGCACGAGGGCGACCCCTGCCTGGTGATGGAGTACTTGAAGTCCAAGAGCCTCGCCGCGGTGATCGCCGCGCAGGGCACCTTGCCGCTGACCCAGGTCGCGCGGATCGGCGAGCAGGTCGCCTCGGCGCTGATCGCGGCGCATCAGGCGGGCATCGTGCACCGTGACGTGAAACCGGGCAACATCCTGCTCGATGATCACGGCACGGTGAAGATCACCGACTTCGGCATCTCCCGCGCCACCGGCGACGTCACCCTCACCGAGACCGGGCTGATCTGCGGCACCGCCGCCTACCTCGCGCCCGAGGTCGCCCGTGGCTCCGATCCGAGTCCCGCCTCCGATGTGTTCGCGCTGGGCGCCACGCTGTTCCACGCGCTCGAGGGCGAACCGCCCTACGGTGCGGGCTCCAATCCGCTCGCCGTGCTCTACGCGGCCGCGAACGGTCAGCTGAGCGAACCGCGCAACGCGGGCCCCGCCACGGACTTCCTGCTCGACCTGCTCAGCCCCGAGCCGCGCGAGCGTCCGAGCATGCGGGCGGCGCGCGAGCACCTCGCCGCGTTCGCCGACGCGGGTCCGGCCCCGGTGGCCGCCGGATTCGTGCCCGCCAGCGAGGCGTTCGCCCGGCCGAGGGCGGGCCAGTCCGAATCGGCGACCCGCGAGCTGCGGCCTTCGGCGATGGCGTCGACGCCTTACACGCCGACCGAGCGCCAGCCGCGCTCCCGTCCGGTCCCCCCGCCGCCACCCGCCCACCCGGACACCGCGACGCACCCCCGCACCATGGCCCAGCCGCGGCCGCAGTCCGGCCAGGGCTCGGGCGGCAAACGCCGCGCGATCTTGATCGGCGCACTGATCGGCGCGGTCGCCGTCGTCGGGGCCATCGTGGTGAACATGATGAGTTCGTCGGGTTCGGGCACCAGCACGGCTCAGGGCAGCACGTCTTCCGTGGTCGCGTCGACGCGACCAGGCGCGAACACGACGTCGGCCGCCGCCTCGGTGGGGGAGACGAAGAGCGTCGGCAAGGCCGACTCGCGGCAGTCCATCGATCTAGTGGTGAACTTCTACAACAATCTGACGTACTCGAGCTTCTCCGCTGCTTGGAAACAGCTGACCCCCGCTGCCCAGCAGGTATACGGCAGCCAGCAAGCCTTCGAGGACTATTGGACGCAGAATCGGGTGTCGACGTTCAACACCGTCGACACCGGCGGCGGTTCGGGCGTCAACGCGGACGGTTCGGTGGACGTCAACGTGGCCAGCGTGTCCTACGGGAGCCGGAACAAGTCGGTGACGCTCCGGTTGATCAATCCCGGAAACGGGTCCGTGCTCATCGACAGCGACACCCGCTGACGCGTGAGCCTGGCCCATCCCCCGCGATAGATCGAGAGCGGTGCCGGACTCGGCGCGCCGCGGGAACACCTCCGCCGCCCGGACCTGCGCACATGGGTCCACTGCGGCCCCGCCGCCCGGACCACGCGGATAACGGCTGGCGTCGGCCCATTAGGCTGGTAACGGCAACTTTCCTGTTGCGGAATCAGCTGGAGACAAGGACCGACACCACATGACAACCCGCATCGAGCTCGCCCGCGTCGATCTGCGCGGTCGTACTCCCTCCGTCGCCGAGCTGCGCGCCGCGCTGCCGCGCGGGGGAGTCGACGTGGACTCGGTGCTGCATCAGGTGCGCCCGGTGGTCGAGGCGATCCGTGATCACGGTGTGTCGGCGGCGCTGGAGTTCAGCGAGCGCTTCGACGGGGTCATCCCGGCGACGGTGCGGGTGCCCGCGGCCGAGCTGGAAGCCGCGCTGGAGCGGCTGGATCCGGCGGTCCGCGCCGCGCTGGAGGAATCCATCGCCAGGGCGCGCAAGGTGCACGCCGACCAGCGGCGCGCCGACAAGACCACCGAGGTGGTGCCGGGCGGCACCGTCACCGAGCGCTGGGTGCCCGTCGAGCGGGTCGGCCTGTACGTGCCGGGCGGGAACGCCGTCTACCCGTCCAGCGTCGTGATGAACGTGGTGCCCGCGCAGACCGCGGGCGTCGGCTCGCTGGTGGTGGCCTCGCCGCCGCAGGCCCAGTTCGGCGGGCTGCCGCACCCCACCATCCTGGCCGCCGCGCAACTGCTCGGCGTCGACGAGGTGTGGGCGGTCGGCGGCGCCCAGGGCGTCGCGCTGCTGTCCTACGGCGGCGTCGACACCGACGGCGCGCAGCTGGAACCGGTCGATCTGATCACCGGGCCGGGCAACATCTACGTCACCGCGGCCAAGCGGCTGTGCCGCGGCCTGGTCGGCATCGACGCCGAGGCGGGGCCCACCGAGATCGCCATCCTCGCCGACGCGACCGCCGATCCGGTGCACGTCGCCGCCGACCTGATCAGCCAGGCCGAGCACGATGTCCTCGCCGCGAGCGTGCTGGTCACCGACAGCGAGCAGCTGGCCGACGCGGTGGACGCGGCGCTCACCACGCAACTGGCCGTGGTCAAGCACGCCCACCGGGTGACCGAGGCGCTGCGCGGCAAGCAGTCCGGCACCGTCCTGGTCGACGACATCGAGCAGGGCCTGCGCGTGGTGAACGCCTACGCCGCCGAGCACCTGGAGATCCAGACCGCCGACGCGCCCGCGGTCGCGGCCAGGGTGCGCAGCGCGGGCGCGGTGTTCGTCGGCGCGTACGCGCCGGTCAGCCTCGGTGACTACTGCGCGGGCTCCAACCACGTGCTGCCCACCGCGGGCTGCGCGCGGCACTCCTCCGGCCTGAGCGTGCAGACCTTCCTGCGCGGCATCCACGTCGTGGAGTACACCGAAGCGGCGCTGAAGGACGTGGCAGGCCACGTGGTGGCGCTGGCGAACGCCGAGGACCTGCCCGCACACGGCCAGGCCGTGCAGGCGCGTTTCGAGGCCCTGTCGTGACGCGCGCGGTGAGCGCGCCCGGCGCGGACCTGACCCTGGAAGATCTGCCGCTGCGGGAGAACCTGCGTGGCAAGAAACCCTACGGCGCACCGCAATTGACGGTCCCCGTGCAGTTGAACACGAACGAGAACCCGCATCCGCCGAGCCGGGCGCTGATCGACGATGTCGCCGAATCGATCCGGGCGGCCGCCGCGGACCTGCACCGCTATCCGGACCGCGACGCCGTCGCGCTGCGCACCGACCTGGCGCGGTATCTGACCGCGCAGACCGGTGTCGCGGTGCAGACCGGCAACGTCTGGGCGGCCAACGGCTCCAACGAGATCCTGCAGCAGCTGCTGCAGGCCTTCGGCGGACCGGGCCGCAGCGCACTGGGTTTCGTGCCCTCGTACTCGATGCACCCGATCATCTCCGAGGGCATCGACACCGAGTGGATCGAGGCCAAGCGCAACGCCGACTTCTCCCTCGACATCGAGCACGCGCTGGCCGCCATCGCCGAGCGCAGGCCGGATGTGGTGTTCGTGACCAGCCCGAACAATCCCACCGGGCACAGCATCCCGCAGGACGACCTCGCGCGCATCCTCGCGGCCGCCCCCGGCATCGTGGTGGTCGACGAGGCCTACGGCGAATTCTCCGCGCAGCCGAGCGCCATCGGGCTGATCGACCGTTTCCCCGCGAAGCTCGTGGTGACCAGGACGATGAGCAAGGC
This sequence comes from Nocardia sichangensis, assembly GCF_047200615.1. Classification (NCBI taxonomy): domain Bacteria; kingdom Bacillati; phylum Actinomycetota; class Actinomycetes; order Mycobacteriales; family Nocardiaceae; genus Nocardia; species Nocardia sichangensis. Next base: position 162,769 of record NZ_JBJZOK010000011.1, on the reverse strand, counting down.
CTTCGCGTTCGCCGGTGGGCGTCTGGGCTATCTGGTCGCCGCACCCGCGGTGATCGACGCGATGCTGTTGGTGCGGCTGCCCTACCACCTGTCGGTGGTCACCCAGGCCGCCGCGCGCGCCGCCCTGCGGCACGCCGAGGAGACCCTCGGCAGCGTCGCCGAACTGGCCGCGCAGCGCGACCGGGTGGCGGCGGCGCTGCGAGAACTCGGCTACGACGTGATCCCCAGCGACGCCAACTTCTTGCTGTTCGGCCGCTTCACCGACGCGGCGCGCAGCTGGCAGCGCTACCTCGATCACGGCGTGCTGATCCGTGACGTCGGCCTGCCCGGCTACCTGCGCACAACGATCGGCCTAGCCGCCGAGAACGACGAACTGTTGCGGGTCAGCGGACTGCTGGCGGGCACCGACCTGGCACCGCGATGAACCAGCGCCGGACATCCCTAGGCGACAATTCGATTGGACGTGAGCATGAGTAGGACCGCCCGGGTGGAGCGGGTCACCAAGGAATCCAGCATCGTGGTCGAGCTGGATCTCGACGGCACCGGCAAGACCGAGATCGCCACCGGCGTCCCCTTCTACGACCACATGCTGACCGCGCTCGGCGCGCACGCGAGCTTCGACCTGACCGTGCGCGCGGAGGGCGACATCGAGATCGAGGCGCATCACACGGTCGAGGACACCGCGATCGTGTTCGGTCAGGCACTGGGCAAGGCGCTGGGCGACAAGGCGGGCATCCGCCGGTTCGGCGACGCCTACATCCCGATGGACGAGACGCTGGCGCACGCCGCGGTCGACGTGTCCGGCCGCCCCTACTGCGTGCACACCGGGGAGCCGGATCACCTGCTGCACACGGTGATTCCCGGTTCCGGGCCCGGCGCGCCGTACTCAACGGTGCTCAACCGCCACGTCTTCGAGTCGATCGCGCTGAACGCGCGCATCGCGCTGCACGTGCGGGTGCTCTACGGCCGCGACCAGCACCACGTCACCGAGGCCGAGTTCAAGGCGGTGGCGCGTGCGCTGCGCACCGCGGCGGAACTCGATCCCCGGGTGAGCGGGATTCCGTCGACGAAGGGAACCCTGTGAGCGGCAAGTCCGTGGCCCTGCTCGACTACGGCTCCGGAAACCTGCACTCCGCCGAACGGGCGCTGGCGAGGGCGGGCGCGCGGGTGGAGGTGACCGCCGACCCCGAAGCGGTGCTGGCGGCCGACGGCCTGGTCGTGCCCGGCGTCGGAGCGTTCGCCGCGTGCATGGCGGGACTGCGCGGGGTGCGGGGCGAGCGCCTGATCGGTCAGCGGCTGGCCGGCGGGCGGCCGGTGCTCGGCATCTGCGTCGGCATGCAGATCCTGTTCGAGCGCGGCGTCGAGTTCGGCGAGGAGACCGACGGGTGCGCCGAATGGCCCGGCACGGTCGAACGGCTGTCCGCGCCGGTGCTGCCGCACATGGGGTGGAACACCGTCTCCGCCCCGTCCGACAGCGTGCTGTTCGCGGGCCTCGACGCCGACACCCGGTTCTACTTCGTGCACTCCTACGCCGCCCAGACGTGGGATCTGCCGCCCAGCGAGCACTTCGCCGCACCCAAGCTGACCTGGGCCGAGCACGGAGTGCCGTTCCTGGCGGCGGTGGAGAACGGTGCGCTGTCGGCGACCCAGTTCCACCCGGAGAAGTCCGGTGACGCGGGTGCACACCTGCTGCGCAACTGGGTGAACGCGCTGTAGGCCGGTCCCGCGCACGGAGCGCGCGAGACCAGCCGTCCGGTCAGTGCTTCCTGACCTTGCTGACCAGCCAGCGCCCGTCGACCCGGTCCACCGTCACGGTCATCGACATGCGGCTGGTCTGCGGGAGACCGTCGGTCTCGTCGCTGGTCACCGTCCGTACCACGTCGACGTCCACCTCGGCCCGGTTGTCGTCACCCGAGACGATGCGGCAATCGGCCGAGTTGGCCTCGGCGCGGATGTGCGCGGCCTCCGCGCTCGACTGGATGTTGGCGCGGAAGTTCTCGAACTCGGTCCGGAATTCCCCGGTGCTGAGGTCGAGCATCCGCCGCGCGTGGTCGCCGAACCGCGCGTAGTCGTAGGTCGCCGCGGCGGAACCGAATTCGCATCCCGCCAGCCGCGCCTCCTCGGGCGGGGCGGCGGTGGCGGCGGGAGCGGCGACGAAGGCCGCGGAGCAGGCAGCTGCCGAAAGAGACAGGGCGGCAGCGATTTTGGATCGTGACATGCACTTCCTCGGTGCGAAATGGAAGCGGCGACCGGGGGTGATCGCCGAGCGGAGACGATACCGCCCGCGCCACCGGGGATCGCGGCGATGTCGCGGCGGATCACGACATCCCGGCTCCCCTGAAACCATCGAGCGATTCGCGAGCACCGTCCCCGGCGGGGACCTCACCTCGGCGCAGCGCCGAGGCTGCGCCCTGATCGCGGGCACGGTGTCGTCCGCGCCACCGGACCGGGCGGCAGTAACTCGGCGCTATTCGTGACCGCGGGGCTGGATCCCGTTCGACCGCCGGAGCACGCGCACGCTCACCGAGATCGAACGGACGGCGAAGGGAGGTCCAGGTCGACCGGGGTGCGCGGATCGCGGCGGCCGTGGTGACGGCCGTGCTCGCCGCTGCGGCCCGGAACCGCTCTCGCGTGTTCGACGCGCCCCTGATCACGGGCGCGTGCCGGTGGACCAGATCGGGGTCGTCTGCACCCGGGACAGACGCCACCCTTCGCCGGTGCGGATCGCGTCGAAGCGGTAGACCTCGCCGAGGGTGTAGACCGGCTGCGGAGGTGTGCTGTCGGAGGCGGCGAGCGCGAAGGTGGCGATCAGATTGGCCCGCACCTCCGCCGTGTCGCCGCGCAGGTCGATCAGCACATTGCCGATGACGTGCTGGATGCGCAGATGTTCGCCATGGTTGCGGCTCGCCTGGGCGATCAGCGCGTCGCGGCCCTCGGCCGTGCCGCCGGGTGTCTTCGCGGTCGCGTCGGGGGTGTAGATCGTCCGCAGGTCGTCGAATCGTCCCTCGTCCAGGGCGCGACCGAGCCGGTCGACCAACGCGGTGATCTGCCCGCGGTCCAGCAGTTCGCGCACCTCCGCCGTCGGCGTCGCGGTGGCCGAGGCGCAGGCGGCGGTGAGTGCGGCAAGCGGGAGGGTCAGCAGGGGGAGGGCGAGCCGGACTTTGCGCATCGAACGCACCTTTCAGGATAACGTTGGTGATTCCAACATTGGCTACGCCAACTTAACAGATTGTGGGCGCAGCCAACAAATTTTGGAGAGGTGGCCGCGTGGGCGTCGCGCAGGTGAAGGTCCGCGGGGTACCCGCCAGGCTGGGTCGCACACCGGCGGCCACCCGCTCGCGTCGATCGGCCTGAATCCGTGATCGAGCTCCCATCCGCCCAGGCCCTGCACTCGGACGCGGCCGGGTAACCACTAGGCTGCTCTCGTGAGTCTTGTGCTGCTACCCGCCGTCGATGTCGCCAACGGAGAGGCCGTGCGCCTCGTGCAAGGAGAAGCCGGAAGCGAAACCAGCTACGGCTCGCCTCGTGAGGCGGCGCTGGCCTGGCAGGAAGCCGGCGCGGAATGGGTGCACCTGGTCGACCTGGACGCGGCCTTCGGGCGCGGCTCGAACCGGGAACTGCTCGCCGGCGTCGTCGGCGAACTCGACGTCAAGGTGGAACTGTCCGGAGGCATCCGCGACGACGAGAGCCTGGAAGCGGCCCTGAGCACCGGTTGTGCCCGGGTCAACCTCGGTACCGCCGCGTTGGAGGACCCGGTCTGGTGCGCGAAGGCCATCGCCCGCCACGGCGAGCGCATCGCCGTCGGCCTCGACGTGCGCATCGTCGACGGCGAACACCGGTTGCGGGGACGCGGCTGGGTGAGCGACGGCGGCGACCTGTGGGAGGTGCTCGAGCGCTTGGAGCGCGACGGCTGCTCGCGCTATGTGGTGACCGACGTGACCAAGGACGGCACGCTCACCGGCCCGAACCTGGACCTGCTGCGCGAGGTCTGCGCGGCCACCGACGCCCCGGTGATCGCCTCCGGCGGCGTCTCCACCATCGCGGACCTGGTCGCGATCGCCGAACTGGTGCCGGAAGGCGTCGAGGGGTCGATCGTCGGCAAGGCGCTCTACGCGGGCCGGTTCACCCTGCCCGAGGCGCTGGCCGCGGTGAGATGACCCAGGAGCTGTCGGCACTGCTCGCGGAGGCGAGCGAGATCCTGGACTCGGTGCGCCCGCGGTTCATCGAGGGCATCGGCGCGCCGAGCGCGGTCGCCAAGGGCCGCAACGACTTCGCCACCGAGCTGGACTTGGAACTGGAACGCACCGTCTCCGCCGAACTGCGCAGACGCACCGGCATCGAGGTGCATGGTGAGGAGTTCGGCGGACCGCAACTCACCTCGGGCACCGCATGGGTGCTCGACCCGATCGACGGCACCTTCAACTACTCGTCCGGGCATCCGCTCTCCGGCATGTTGCTCGCGCTGGTTCGCGACGGCGAGCCGGTGCTCGGGCTGACCTGGCTGCCGCTGCTCGACCGCCGCTACGCCGCCATGACCGGAGGCCCAGTGCTGCTGGACGGGCGACCGCTGCCGCCGCTGCCGCGCGGCAAGCTGGCCGAGGCGATGATCGGTTTCGGCGCGTTCAACGTCGACTCGCACGGCCGCATCCCCGGCCAGTTCCGCTTCGACCTGCTCGGCCCGCTGAGCAGGCTGTCCTCCCGGGTGCGCATGCACGGCTCGACCGGCATCGATCTGGCGTTCACCGCCTCGGGCGTGCTCGGCGGCGCGATCGTGTTCGGGCACCATCCCTGGGACAACGCGGCGGGCGTCGCGCTGGTGCGCGCGGCGGGCGGAGTGGTCACCGACCTGGTGGGCCAGCCGTGGACCATCGCCTCCGGCTCCGTGCTCGCGGCCGCGCCCGGCGTGCACGAGGAACTGCTCGACATGATCTGCACGGTCGCCGATCCGGCGGCCGCGGAGAAAGGGTGAGGCAATGACGTTGGCCGTACGGGTGATCCCGTGTCTGGACGTCGACGCGGGACGCGTGGTGAAGGGCGTCAACTTCGAGAACCTGCGGGACGCGGGTGATCCCGTCGAACTGGCCGCGCTCTACGACGCGCAGGGCGCCGACGAGCTGACCTTCCTCGACGTGACCGCCTCCACCGGCGACCGCGGCACCATGATCGACGTGGTGACCCGCACCGCCGAGCAGATCTTCATCCCGCTCACCGTGGGCGGCGGGGTGCGCACGGTCGAGGACGTGGACCGCCTGCTGCGCGCGGGCGCGGACAAGGTCTCGGTGAACACCGCCGCGATCGCGCGGCCGGAGGTGCTGCGCGAGATGTCCGAGCGATTCGGCTCCCAGTGCATCGTGCTTTCGGTGGACGCGCGCACCGTGCCGCAGGGGCAACCCGACACCCCCTCCGGGTGGGAGGTGACCACCCACGGCGGCAAACGCGGCACCGGCATCGACGCCGTCGAATGGGCCGTACGCGGCGCCGAACTCGGTGTCGGCGAGATCCTGCTCAATTCCATGGACGCCGATGGCACCAAGGCCGGTTTCGACCTGTCGATGATCCGTGCCGTGCGGGCGGCGGTCACCGTCCCGGTGATCGCCAGCGGCGGCGCCGGCGCGGTCGAGCACTTCGCCCCTGCGGTGCACGCGGGCGCCGACGCGGTGCTCGCGGCCAGCGTGTTCCACTTCGGCGATCTGACCATCGGCCAGGTCAAGGATTCGATGCGGGCGGAGAAGATCGTCGTCCGGTAGCGACTGGCGGAAATTCGCCGACCAGCAAGGCGGGTCGAAGCGGCGCGGTTGCATCGGGCATGACCATCGGAATCGCGCTGTCGCCGTTCGCCCTCGACGCCCCCGGCAACGCCGTGGACACGGCGGTGTCGCTGGGTGAGTCGGCGCTCGCCGCCGGAGTGTCGTCCGTGTGGTTCGGCCAGACGCTCAGCTACGACGCCATCGCGCTGGCCGGGATCGTCGGCCGCGCCGTGCCGGGACTCACGGTCGGCACGTCCGCGGTGCCGATCACGGCGCGTCATCCGCTGCTGATCTCCAGCCAGGCGCAGACCGCGCAGGCGGCCACCGGCGGCCGGTTCACCCTCGGGCTCGGCCTGGGCGCGAAATTCCTCGCCGACCCGGTCTTCGGCGGATTCGGCGGATCCTTCGACCGGCCGATCACCCGGCTGCGCGAGTTCCTCACCGCGCTGCGCACCGTGTTGCACACCGGCACGGTGGATTTCCACGGCGAGACGCTCACCGCCGCCACGCCGCTGCCCGCCGCGGTGGCCGGCGCACACCCGCCGGCGCCGATCCTGGTGGCCGCCATGGGCCCGCAGGCCCTGCGCGTCACGGGTGAGCTGGCCGACGGCACCCTGCCCTTCCTGGTCGGCCCGAAGGCGCTGGCCGAGCACATCGTCGCACCGCTCACCGCCGCGGCCGAGCGGGCCGGGCGGCCCGCACCCCGGATCACCGTCCTGGTGCCCGGCGTGATCACCGCCGACCTCGATGCCGCCCGTGCGGCCGCCGCGGCCCAGACGACGTTCTACGACGACATCCCCTCCTATGCGCGGGTGATCGAGCTGTCCGGTGCCTCGCGGGCGGCGGAACTCGTGGTGATCGGCGACGAGGACCTGATCGCGGCCCGCGTCGCGGAGTACTTCGCGGCGGGCGCGACGGAGGTCGTGTTCTCGCAGACCGATCTGACCACCCCGGAGGACCAGCGGCGCACCTGGGCGGTGCTCGGCGAACTCCAGCGCTCCCAGGTGGGCTGATCGTGCACTCCGGGCGCGCTCTGTCGCGGGCGCCCCTGTTATAACGGTGCTATGAGTCTCGACCCCGCCATCGCCGCCCGTCTCAAGCGCAATGACGCCGGATTGGTCTCGGCCGTCGCGCAGGAACGCGCCACCGGTGACGTGCTGATGGTCGCGTGGATGGACGACGAGGCGCTGGCGCGCACGCTGGAAACCCGTAAGGCCACGTACTATTCGCGTTCCCGTCGGCAGTACTGGGTCAAGGGGGAGACTTCCGGCCACACCCAGTACGTGCACGAAGTACGACTCGACTGCGACGGCGACACGATCCTGCTGATCGTCGACCAAGAAGGCGCGGCCTGCCACACCGGCACGCACACCTGCTTCGACTCGGACGTGCTCCTGGCCGCGCGATCCTGAATCGGCGCTGTCGGACGTCGTTCGTCCTCAGCCCGCGCATGGTCGCAGTGAAGGCGGAGGTACGTTCAGGAGCCGTTCGGTTGCTGGTCGTCCCGGCTCGCGGGCGTGAGTTCGCCGAGCCGGTCGAGTGCGTCGGTCAGCCGCTCGGCCAGCAGTTCGCCGAGTTCGGCGACCTGTGCCTTCTGCGCCTCGTCCAAGCCGTCGAAGACCAAGTGCCGCACGGCTTCCAGATATCCGGGTGCGGCCTCGACGACCTTCAGGTACCCGTCGTCGGTGAGTACCGCGTGCACGCCGCGCCGCCCCGCCGTCGCCGAACGCTGTGCCCAGCCCATGCGCTCCAATTTGGACACCACATGCGACAATCGCGATAGCGATGCATTTGCCTTGTGGGCAAGCTCACTCATCTGCAGGCGATGGCCCGGTTCCTCCGACAACAGCGTCAGTACCCAGTACTCGAAATGCGTCACGCCGGACTCGCGCTGCAGCTGGGTGTCCAGGGCTCCTGGCAGCCGCGTCATCAGCGCCACGATCGCACGCCACGCGCGTTGTTCGACCGGGTCGAGCCACTTCGTCACTGTGTGCCTTCTTTCAAGCCAAGTGACGTGGTTTTGTTCGTTGTCCTAGTGATTGTCGAAAATCTTGTGCACAGTCACCCGCGACATTGAGTTTGCCACGACTTCGCTCGACCGTCATAAAGATGCCGCATGACGTGAGTTCACTCACACGTGGCGCGGCGGCGTGTCCTCGGCCTTCGGTTTCGCCGGGTGGGTGCGCCGCCACCTGCGCAGCAGCAACAGCGCCACGGCGACGAGGAACAACAGCGTCGCGATGACGGCGCCCGTGAGCGCGGCGCCACGGAAGGCGGGCGCGTCGACATCCAAGATCCGCTGACCCGCGTGGGCGGCACTGCTGCTGCCCAGCACGATGGTCAGCGTCATCAGGTTGGGGATGGCGCACAGGATCGCGACCACCGCGGCCGCTCCGGCCAGGAACCTGCCTGCCTTACGCCGCCACACCAGCACGGCGAACAGCAGCAGGAAAAGCGTGACGACGGTGCAGAATCCGCCGTAGAACAGCCCCCAGCCGATGCCCTTGGCGAAGCTTCCGTGCACCATCGACCCGACCCGCTGCGCCCACCAGCGCGGGACGAACGCGGACAGGACGAAGTACGAGACGACCAGCACCGCGAGAATCGCCGCGCCGACGATAATCCGCGTGCGCCAGACGGCTGCCGCGGGTTTGCGCTCGCCCGGCTGCACGTCGGTCGAAGTCATGCGTCCAGCCTAGGCCGCGCCGTCATCGGGAAGCGGTCACGGCGCGCGCTCTGTGCGTACCTCCGCCTTCGCTGCGGCCGTGCGCTCTTTACGTACCTCCGCGTTCGCTGCGGCCGTGCGCTCTTTACGTACCTCCGCGTTCGCTGCGGCCGTGCGCTCTTTACGTACCTCCGCGTTCGCTGCGGCCGTGCGCTTTGTGCGTACCTCCGCGTTCGCTGCGGCCGTGCGCTCTTTACGTACCTCCGGCCTTCGCTGTCTGTGGCCATGCGAAGGGCTTGCCCGACAGCGCTCGTCTACCGGTTGCGCAGGTAGTTCAGCGCTTCGTCGGCGTGGACGGCGGCGCGCAGCTCGCCGGTGATGATCTTGCGGATGGTGCGGTCGGTGTCGATGACGAACGTTTGCCGCTTCACCGGTGCGAGTTTGCCCAGCAGCCCGCGCTTGACACCGAACTTCGCGGCGACGGCGCCGTCGGCGTCGGAGAGCAACGGGTAGCCGAGGCGCTGTTTCTCGGCGAACCCGGCCTGGGTGTCCACGTTGTCGGTGCTGATGCCGACACAGGTGGCGCCGAGTGCGGCGAATTCGGCGGAGAGGTCACGGAAGTGACAGGCCTCGGCCGTGCAGACGGGCGTGTTCGCCGCGGGATAGAAGAAGAGGACCAGAGGGCCGTCCGCCAGCAGCGCGTCGAGCGAGCGGCGAGTGCCGGATTGATCGGGAAGCTCGAAATCAGGGGCGAGCTGTCCTTGCTGCATACCCGGGAACACTACCGCGCGGTCGGTCGAATCGGGTATTTCGTGCGCGCCGGACCTGGTGCTCGTGCCCGCCGTGCGCTGTCCGCGATCCGATCGCGGCGCCGGTCATCGGGCACGAGCCGAGGGGCAGGGCGGCTACGCGCCGATGAGCGCCGCCACCTCAGGGTTCTTGATCGCCATCACATCGAGGATGCCGTGGGCCCGCAGGAACGGCCTCAGCTCTTTGATGCGGTCGCTGTGGACGGCGTATTCGTCGGGGAAGCGGTTCTTGTCGAGGGACTCCAGTGCTTTGACGTAGGTGACGAAGGACGCGAGCGCGTTGGCCGGGGCGCTTTGCTGGTAGGCCGGATGACTCGTGCCCCCGGTGCGCGGGGCGTGCGGGCGCGGGACGCTGTGGTTCGGGATGTGCCGAGAACCCTCGGGCGCTACCGATTGCGAGGGGTACATCAGTTGTCTCCTCTCGAGATGGATACCGCATGCGACGTGGAACGCCGCGAGTGTAGTGAGCCTCGCCACACCTTCGGCGACCGCGTGGGAACCGGACGGTCGACCTGATTTGTCGGGTTTGTCGCGCCGGGTCGCCGCGTCGGCGGCACCGCTCAATCGCCGGTCGGTCCGGCCTGGGATGATGAGTACATGGCAGGCGCGTCCACTCCCACCACCACGACCCGCGAGCAGTTCCATCAGCTGGCCGCGGAGCACCGGGTGGTCCCGGTCACCCGAAAGGTACTGGCGGACTCGGAGACTCCGCTGTCGGCCTACCGCAAACTCGCGGCCGACCGGGCGGGCACCTTCCTGTTCGAGTCCGCGGAGAACGGCCGGTCGTGGTCGCGCTGGTCGTTCATCGGCGCGGGCAGCCCCTCGGCGCTGACCGTCGTGGACGGCGAGGCGGCCTGGCTGGGCAATGTCCCGGCCGACGCGCCCTCCGGCGGCGATCCGCTGGTCGCGTTGCGCGAGACGCTGGAGCTGCTGCGCACCGAGCGGCTGCCCGGGCTGCCGCCGCTGACCGGCGGCATGGTCGGCTACCTCGGCTACGACGCGGTGCGCCGGATCGAGCGGCTGCCCGCCCTGGCGCTGGACGATCTGCGACTGCCGGAGATGGTGCTGCTGCTCGCCACCGACCTGGCCGCGTTCGACCACCACGAGGGCGCGATCACGCTGATCGCCAACGCGGTGAACTGGAACGGCACCGCCGAGCGCGTCGACGAGGCCTACGACGACGCGGTGGCCCGCCTGGACCGGATGACCGCCGCGCTCGGCGCGCCCGCCGACTCCACCGTGTCGGTGTTCGACCGGCCCGAGCCGCGATACCGGCGCAAGCGCACCACCGAGGAGTTCGGCGCGGGCGTGCGCCGCCTGGTCAAGGAGATCGAGGCGGGCGAAGCGTTCCAGGTGGTGCTGTCCCAGCGTTTCGAGATGGATTACGACGGTGCGCCGATCGATCTGTACCGGATGCTGCGCGCGTCGAATCCGAGCCCCTACATGTACCTGCTGCACATCCCGGACGGCGCTGGCGGCACCGCGTTCTCCATCGTCGGCTCCAGTCCGGAATCACTGGTGACCGTGAAAGACGGTGTGGCGACGACACATCCGATCGCGGGCACCCGCTGGCGCGGCGGCACCGAGGAGGAGGACCTGCTGCTGGAGAAGGGCCTGCTCGCCGACGAGAAGGAGAACGCCGAGCACCTCATGCTCGTCGACCTCGGCCGCAACGACCTGGGCCGGGTGTGCGAGCCGGGCACCGTGCGGGTCACCGAGTACCGGCACATCGAGCGCTACAGCCATGTCATGCACCTCGTGTCGACGGTGTCGGGCCGGTTGGCGCCCGGACGGATCGCGCTGGACGCGGTGCGGGCGTGCTTCCCGGCGGGCACCCTGTCCGGCGCTCCCAAGGTGCGCGCGATGGAACTGATCGAGGAACTCGAGCCGACCCGGCGCGGCGTCTACGGCGGCGTCGTCGGATACCTGGACTTCGCCGGTGACGCCGACACCGCCATCGCCATCCGCACCGCGCTGCTGAAGGACGGCACGGCCTACGTGCAGGCGGGCGCGGGCATCGTCGCGGACTCTGACCCGGAGTACGAGGACGTGGAGTCCCGCAACAAGGCGATGGCGGTGCTCAAGGCGATCGCGGCGGCCGGAACGGTGCGGGCCTACGGCACGGAACCCGGCGCGGCGGACGGCGGCACGCGATGACGGCTGCCCATCCCGGAGACGAACCGGACCGAGCGCGAGAACCGACCCCGGACACCGCGGGGCCACAAGCCGTTCCAGCGGCCGACGGCTCGGCCGGATCGGCGAGCGCGGAAGGCCATTCGCGCCGCAACTACCCCGTCGCTCCAGTGGCGTTGCTCGCCCTCGCCGCCGCCGCGCTGTGGGCGTCGTCCCGGATGACCTGGGTGACGGTCACCTCGTCGGACGGTCTGACCCAGCCCCGCACCGATCATCTGAACGGCGGCGTGTGGTTCGGCGCGCTGACACCGCTGGCGCTGGTCCTGCTCGCCTCGATCGCGGCCGTGCTGGCCACCAAGGGCTGGTTGCGTCGCGTGGTCGGCGTGCTGATCGCGTTGGTCGCCGCGGTGGCCGCGGTACCCGCGTTCGCGTTGCTGACCGATTCCGGCAAGACCGCCGAGCGGGCCGCGAAGCTCGCGGAGCTCCCGGCGCGCGCGCAGGTCGAGACGGCGACCACCTCGGCGTTCCCCGCCGTGCTCGCGCTGCTCGGCGCGATCGCCGCGTTCGGCGCCGGCGCCCTGCTGGCCCGCATGCCCGCCGAGACGGCGCGGCTGTCCGGCAAGTACGACAACCCTGTCTTCCGGCGCGCCGCCGCCACGGCCGAGGTCACGCAGCGGCGCGCGCAGTCTCCGGACGACCGGTCGGCACCTCAGCTGTCCGAGCGCGTGCTGTGGGACGCGCTGGACGCGGGCACCGACCCGACCGACGAACCGCAGGCCGGGCAGGCGTCCCCAGAAGATTCCGACCCGGGCGAGGCGGGCCGACGTGGCCGCTGAGCTGTCTCCGCGCGGCGGGTGTGGCGGGTGCCACCTTGCGCGGAGCCCTTCCGCATGGTTCAACCCCAGCCCCGGCGCGAACGCGCCCGGTAGGTCCATTTATTCTTTGACAGCATCGGTGAGACAGCGCCTGGGGGGATTCTCAGGTAGCAAGTCCGTCTCCCCAGAAAGGATTCGAGCCAGATGACGGTACTCGACTCGATTCTCGACGGGGTCCGCGCGGATGTGGCCGCTCGGGAAGCCCTGCTGGACTTCCAGGCGGTCAAGGCGGCCGCCGCGGCGGCTCCCGCGCCGCTGGACGCCCGCGCGGCGCTGCTCGAGGACGGCATCGGCGTGATCGCCGAGGTCAAGCGAGCAAGTCCGTCCAAGGGCGAGCTGGCGGACATCCCGGACCCGGCGAGTCTGGCCAAGGCCTACGAGGACGGTGGCGCGCGGATCATCAGCGTGCTCACCGAGGGCCGCCGCTTCAACGGGTCGCTGGACGACCTGGACGCGGTCCGCGCCACGGTGAGCATCCCGATCCTGCGCAAGGACTTCGTCGTCGGCCCGTACCAGATCCACGAGGCGCGCGCGCACGGCGCGGACGTCATCCTGCTGATCGTCGCGGCGCTGGAACAGGACGTGCTGTCCTCCCTGATCGACCGCACCGAGTCGCTTGGCATGACCGCGCTGGTCGAGGTGCACACCGAGGAGGAGGCCGACCGCGCGCTGGAGGCGGGCGCGTCGGTGATCGGCGTCAACGCCCGCAACCTCAAGACACTCGAGGTCGACCGCGACGTGTTCGCGCGGATCGCGCCCGGATTGCCCACCGAGGTCATCCGGATCGCCGAGTCCGGCATCCGCGGCACCGCCGACCTGCTGGCCTACGCGGGCGCGGGCGCGGACGCCGTGCTCGTCGGCGAGGGGCTGGTGACCAGTGGCGACCCCCGCGCGGCGGTCTCCGAGCTGGTGACCGCGGGCACCCACCCGTCCTGCCCGAAGCCGGCACGGCGGGGTCGGTGACCGGCGTGGCGGCGGTACCTCAGGCCAGCGACGGCGTCGCCCAGCGCAGCGGCCACGAGCCCGACGTGGGCGGGCACTTCGGCGTCTACGGCGGCAGGCACGTGCCGGAAGCGCTGATGGCCGTCATCGAGGAGGTCACCGCCGAGTACGAGAAGTCCCGGCTCGACGACTCCTTCCTCAACGAACTCGATCGGCTGCAGCGCGACTACACCGGCCGCCCGTCGCCGGTGTTCGAGTGCAAGCGGCTGTCCGAGCAGGCGGGCGGCGCCCGCATCCTGCTCAAGCGCGAAGACCTCAACCACACCGGCTCGCACAAGATCAACAATGTGCTCGGCCAGGCGCTGCTCGCCAAGCGGATGGGCAAGACCAGGGTGATCGCGGAGACCGGCGCGGGCCAGCACGGCGTCGCCACGGCGACCGCCTGCGCGCTGCTGGGCCTGGACTGCGTCGTCTACATGGGCGCGGTCGACACCGCGCGCCAGGCGCTCAACGTGGCCAGGATGCGCCTGCTCGGCGCCGAGGTGATCTCGGTGACCTCCGGTTCGCAGACGCTCAAGGACGCCATCAACGAGGCGCTGCGCGACTGGGTGACCAACGCCGACGACACCTACTACTGCTTCGGCACCGCCGCGGGCCCGCACCCGTTCCCGATGCTGGTGCGCGATTTCCAGCGCATCATCGGCCTGGAGGCCCGCGCCCAGGTGCAAGCCACCACCGGTCGGTTGCCCGACGCGGTCGTCGCCTGCGTCGGCGGCGGATCCAACGCCATCGGCATCTTCCACGCATTCCTCGACGACCCCGACGTCCGGCTGATCGGTTACGAAGCGGCCGGTGACGGCGTCGACACCGGCAGGCACGCGGCCACATTCACCGGCGGGACGCCGGGAGCGTTCCAGGGCGCCTACTCGTACCTGCTGCAGGACGAGGACGGCCAGACCATCGAGTCGCATTCGATCTCGGCGGGCCTGGACTATCCGGGTGTCGGACCCGAGCACGCCTACCTCAAGGACGTCGGCCGCGCCGAATACCGGCCGATCACCGACACCGAGGCGATGGACGCCCTGCTGCTGCTCAGTCGCAAGGAGGGCATCATCCCCGCGATCGAGTCGGCGCACGCGGTGGCAGGCGCCCTGCAACTGGGCAAGGAACTCGGCGAGGGCGCGATCATCCTGGTAAACCTCTCCGGCCGGGGCGACAAGGACATGGACACGGCAGCGCGGTGGTTCGGGCTGTTCGACGAGCCGAAGGAGGAGGGCCGGTGAGCCAGCAGTCCCGCTTGGCGAACACCTTCGCCGCCTGCCGAGCCGAGGGCCGCGCGGCACTGATCGGCTACCTGCCCGCGGGCTACCCCGACCTGGCCGGTTCGATCGAGGTCGTGCGCGCGATGGTCGAAGCCGGATGCGACATCGTCGAGGTCGGCGTCGCCTACTCCGATCCCGTGATGGACGGCCCGACCATCCAGGCCGCCGCCGAACAGGCGCTGCGCGGCGGTGTGCGGGTGCGCGACGTGTTCGCGGTGGTCGAGGCGATCACCGAAGCCGGGGGCAAGGCCGTCGTGATGAGCTACTGGAATCCCGTGCTCCAGTACGGCGTGGATCGCTTCGCGCGGGATCTGGCCGCCGCGGGCGGCGCGGGCATCATCACCCCGAACCTGATTCCGGAAGAGGCCGACGACTGGTTCATCGCCTCGTCCACGCACAACTTGGACCGCATCTTCCTGGTCGCGCCGTCGTCCACCGAGGAACGCCTGGTGAAGACGCTGGAGGCCAGTCGCGGCTTCGTCTACGCGGCCTCGACCATGGGCGTGACCGGCGCGCGGGACGTGGTGTCCTCGGCCGCACCCGCCCTGTGCGCGCGGATCCGGGCCCACTCCGACATCCCGATCGGCGTCGGCCTCGGCGTCCGCTCGGGCGAGCAGGCCGCCGAGATCGCGTCCTACTCCGACGGCGTCATCGTCGGCTCGGCGCTGGTGAGCGCGGCGGGCCGAGGGCTGGACGCGGTGCGAGCACTCACCGCGGAGCTGGCCGAAGGCGTGCGGTCGGCGACCGTCGCGTCCTAGCAACCGGTCGCAGTCCGGCGCAGCGCACGGTTTCGAAGCCCGTCCGACGGGCTCCGACTTCCGGACTTCGGACCCGGTAGCCGCCGAATCGCCATGATCCGGGCTCGGCACGGGCGTGCTCTGGGCGTCTTCGGCGAACCCCGACGCGGCGAGGGCGGTGCGGTGGTGGCGGGCCGGTCGAGCATCTCCGCTACGGTGGCCCCGTGACGTTACGAGTCCTCGCAGACAGTGTCCTGGCCGACGGCGGCGTCAGCGGCGCCGTGCTGGCCTACCTCCCCAGCCCCGCGCGCGGCGTCTGGCAGCTCGGTCCGTTCCCGCTGCGGGCGTATGCCCTGTGCATCATCCTCGGCATCATCGTCGCGATCTGGTGGGGCGAACGGCGCTGGCGCGCTCGCGGCGGCCAGCCCGGCGCGATCCTCGACGTCGCGATGTTCGCGGTGCCGTTCGGCCTGGTCGGCGGCAGGCTCTACCACGTGGCCACCGACTGGCAGAAATACTTCGGCGCGGGCGGCCACCCGGTCGACGCGCTGAAGATCTACCAAGGCGGGCTCGGCATCTGGGGTGCGGTGCTGCTGGGCGGCATCGGAGCGTGGATCGGCTGCCGGGTATACAAGATCCCGTTGCCCGCTCTGGGTGACGCGGTCGCGCCGCCGATCCTGCTGGCGCAGGCCATCGGCAGGCTCGGAAACTACTTCAACCAAGAGCTCTACGGGCGCGAGACCGACCTGCCGTGGGGCCTGGAGATCTACCGGCGGGTGGGCGACGACGGTCAGCTCGACATGATGAACGGCGGCTCCACCGGCGTGGTCGAAAAGATCGTGCACCCCACCTTCCTGTACGAGCTGCTGTGGAACCTGCTGGTCGTCGTGCTGCTGGTGTACGTGGACCGGCGTTTCCGGATCGGTCACGGACGGCTGTTCGCGCTGTACGTCGCCGGCTACTGCTTCGGACGGTTCTTCGTCGAACTGATGCGCGCCGACGAGGCGACGAGGATCGCGGGCATCCGGATCAACTCGTTCACCTCCGCCCTCGTGTTCCTGGCCGCGATCGCCTACTTCGTGTTCGCCACCAAGGGACGCGAGACGCCCGAGCAGTTGCAACCCGGCGCGAGCCCCCGGCCGTGGCCGTGGCAGCTCCGCGCGCTGCGTGCCGCAGCAGCGGCGCCGACCGAGAAGTCCTCGGGTACCGGCGAATTCGAGAAGGCTGGGTCCGCCGCCGACGCAGCCGAGACCGGGACGTCCGCTGCCGAGCTGGGCGGACATCCCGATGGCTCCGAAAACGGTTCGGCGAAAACGAATTCCGGCACGGCCGCGTCGGACAAGGGCTGATCGCCGCCGGTCGCCGCGACGGCCCGATCCGTCGCGGGCGGCCTCGACTCTCCTCCGCGGCAACGATCGGGCGATCCGCCGCGATAACCACTGGTAGCGCCGAACGCTCCGGGGGCGACAACCCGGTCGTTCCCGGTGACAATGACTCGTGATCGTGACGAGCCGCGGTTCGGTGATCCAGTGAGGCCGGGGGCCGACAAGAGGGTGCCCGCACTAATGAGGAGGACATGAGTGACCGACCCTTACCAGCAGAATCCGGGCGCCGGAGGCCCGCAGTACGGCCCGCCGGGCACCGGCCCTGACCTGACCAAGCCGCTGGAGGAACAGAGCCAGCCGCAGTACAGCCTGCCGCCGGACCCTTACGGCCAGCAGCCCCAGTACGGCCAGCCCGTCGGAGCCTACGGCCAGCAGCCCGGTGGCTACCCGGCCGCGCCGTACCCGGTCGGCCCGCAGGGCTACAACCCGAACGACCCGGAGGCGCCCTGGGGCCGCGACCCGTTCGGTGTTCCGCTGTCGGACAAGCAGAAACTGGTCGCGGGCCTGCTGCAGATCTTCCTCGGCAGTTTCGGTGTCGGCCGCTTCTACCTGGGGTACACCGGCCTCGGCATCGCCCAGCTGGTGGTGAGCGTCCTCACCTGCTTCACCGTCGGCTGGATCTGGGGCGTCGTCGACGGAATCCTGATGCTCACCGGCAAGGTACCGGACAGCGACGGTCGCCCGCTGCGCGACTGATCGCGGCATCGGCAGACCGCGGAGGCGGGCGCGGGCAGCCCCGCCTCCGCGGTGTAGTGCGCCGAGCACAACCGTTCCGCGCATCGTGATCGCGATACTGTCGCCGGCGAAAATCCTGGCGTAGCATGACCGGACTCGCGTGCCGTGTGTGGAGCTCCACGCACCGAAGAGAGGGGTTCCGTGCGTCGCAAGCTGTTCGCCGCCGTCATGCTCGCCATCGTCGCCGCCACCGGACTGAGCGCGTGCGGTGACAGCGACCCGAATGTGCTGAAGGTTGGCACCGAGGGCACCTACTCCCCGTTCAGTTTCCAGGGCTCCGACGGCAAGCTCACCGGCTACGACGTCGAGGTGATCCAGGCGGTCGGTGCCAAGCTCGGCAAGAAGGTCGAGTTCGTGCAGACTCCGTGGGACGCCATCTTCGCGGGCCTGGAATCCAAGCGCTTCGACCTGGTGGCCAACCAGGTGACCGTGAACGACGAGCGCACGGTCAAGTACGCGCTGTCGGCGCCCTACACCACATCGGCGGGCGTGATCGTCACCCGCGCCGACAACAACGCCGTCACCGGTCTCGCCGATCTCAACGGGAAGACCTGCGCGCAGTCGGCCACCAGCAACTGGAGCAAGGTCGCCACCGACGCGGGTGCGAAGGTCGAGGCCGTCGAAGGTTTCGTGCAGGCCATCCAGCTGCTGAAGAACGGCCGCGTGGACGCCACCGTCAACGACAATCTCGCCGTCGCCGAATACACCAAGAAGACCGGCGACACCAGCGTGAAGATCGCGGGCCGGACCGGATCGGTGAGCAAGCAGGCGTTCGCCGCGCGCAAGGGCGACGCGCTGATCACCGATGTGGACAACGCGCTGAACCAGCTGCGCGCCGACGGCACCTTGGCGAAGATCTCCGAGAAGTATTTCGGGACAGACGTCAGCCAGTAGCCGACATCGTTCATGGACGCCGCCACCCGGGACCTCATCTGGCACAACCTGTGGCCGATGCTGCAGGCCACCGTCACCAAGACCCTTCCGCTCACCGCCATCAGCTTCGCCATCGGCCTTGCGCTCGCGTTGTTCGTCGCGCTGGCCAGGATGTCGCCGGTGCGGCCGTTGTCGGCGGCGGCCCGCTTCTACATTTCCCTCATTCGCGGCACACCGCTGCTGGTGCAGCTGTTCATCGTGTTCTACGCGCTGCCGCAGTTCGACATCGTGATCGACCCCTTTCCCGCCGCGGTGATCGCGTTCAGCCTCAATGTCGGCGGGTACGCGGCCGAGGTGGTGCGCGCCGCCATCCTGAGCGTCGCCACGGGGCAATGGGAGGCGGCGCAGGCGCTCGGCATGTCGTACCCGATGATGCTGCGGCTGGTCATCCTGCCGCAGGCCGCGCGCATCGCCGTGCCGCCGCTGTCGAACACCTTGATCTCCTTGGTGAAGGACACCTCACTGGCCTCCACCATCCTGGTGACCGAACTGCTGCGCGTCGCCCAGCTCGCCGCCGCCCCCACTTTCGACTTCTTCGCGCTCTACGGAGTCGCGGCGCTGTACTACTGGGTGATCTGCCTGATCCTCGGGTTCGGGCAGACCCGGCTGGAAACGAGGTTGGCCCGTCATGTCGCTCGCTGAATATCCGTTTGTACCTGCTATGGAGCTGTCGTTCATTTTTTTCACCAAGGATTCACCATGGCCACGGCGGGACCTGCCCACCGAGCGGGACTAGGCTCTACCCGTGATGCGACGGACGAAGATTGTGTGCACGCTCGGACCGGCCACTGCCACCGAGGACCGTATCCGCGAACTCGTCGAGAGCGGCATGGACGTGGCTCGGCTGAACTTCAGCCATGGCGAGCACGCGGACCATGCCGAGAACTACAAGAAGGTGCGTCAGGCCTCCGACCACCTCGGCCGGGCGGTCGGCATTCTCGCCGACCTGCAGGGTCCCAAGATCCGCCTCGGCCGCTTCCTGGAAGGCAAGACCGTCTGGGCGACGGGTGAAGAGGTCCGCATCACCGTCGACGACATCGACGGGACCCACGACCGCGTGTCCACCACCTACAAGGAACTCGCGCAGGACGCCAAGCCCGGCGATCGCCTGCTGGTCGACGACGGCAAGGTCGGCCTCATCGTCACCCGCGTCGATGGCAACGACGTGGTCTGCCGGGTCACCGAGGGTGGGCCGGTCTCCAACAACAAGGGCGTCTCGCTGCCGGGCATGGACGTGTCGGTCCCCGCGCTCTCGGAGAAGGACATCGAGGACCTGGAATTCGCGCTGAAGCTCGGCGTGGACTTCATCGCGCTGTCGTTCGTGCGGTCCCCGTCCGATGTCGAGCTCGTGCACGACGTGATGGACCGGGTGGGCCGCCGGGTGCCGGTGATCGGCAAGCTGGAGAAGCCGGAGGCGATCGACAACCTGGAGGCCGTCGTCCTGGCCTTCGACGCGGTCATGGTCGCGCGCGGCGACCTCGGTGTCGAGCTGCCCCTGGAGCAGGTTCCGATCGTGCAGAAGCGCGCCATCCAGATGGCCCGCGAGAATGCCAAGCCGGTCATCGTCGCCACGCAGATGCTGGAATCGATGATCGAGAACTCCCGCCCCACCCGCGCCGAGGCCTCCGACGTCGCGAACGCGGTGCTCGACGGCGCCGACGCGGTGATGCTGTCGGGCGAGACCTCGGTGGGCAAGTACCCGATCGAGACGGTGCGCACGATGGCGCGCATCGTGCACGCGGTGGAGACCGAGTCGACCCGGGTGCCGCCGCTGACCCACGTGCCGCGCACCAAGCGCGGCGTGATCTCCTACGCCGCCCGCGACATCGGCGAGCGGCTCAACGCCAAGGCGCTGGTCGCGTTCACCCAGTCGGGCGACACGGTGCGCCGCCTGGCCCGCCTGCACACCCCGCTGCCGCTGCTGGCGTTCACGCCGCTGCCGGAGGTCCGCAGCCAGCTGGCGCTCACCTGGGGCACCGAGACCTTCATCGTGCCGACCGTGAGCAGCACCGACGCGATGATCCACCAGGTGGATGTAGCACTTTTGTCGATGGACCGATACCAGAAGGGTGACCTGGTGGTCATCGTCGCCGGGTCGCCGCCCGGTACCGTCGGTTCCACCAACCTGATCCACGTTCACCGAATCGGTGAGGAGGACCATTAGTGAGTGCTTCCCTGAGCAGCCCCGTCGACGTCGCGGACGGCACGCAGCGTTCCGACCTGGATGTGCTGCTTGCCCTGCTCGATCTCGAGCAGATGGACGAGGACGTGTTCGTCGGCCAGCACCCGGAGAAGGTGTGGAGCCGTACCTTCGGCGGTCAGCTCGTCTCGCAGGCGATCGTCGCCGCGGGCCGCACGGTCGGCGACCGGCCGGTGCACGCGGTCAACGCGCACTTCGTGCGCGGCGGCGATGTGAAGAAGCCGATCGAGTACCGGGTGGACCGTCATCGCGACGGCCGGGCGTTCGCCAACCGCACGGTCACCGCCAGCCAGGACGGCCAGGAGCTGTTCGTCATGCTCGCCGCGTTCCAGGACTGGGGCAGGGGACTCGAGCACGCGCACGCCCAGCCGGAGGTGCCGGACCCGGAGACACTGCCGCGGGTCGAGGAGAGCTTCGAAGGCTTGGAGGACAAGCTGGAGATGTTCGTCAAGGCGCCGCATCCGATCGACATGCGCTACACCAACGATCCGGCGTGGATCCTGAAGGGCACGGGGGAGCGGCTCAACCACAACCGGGTGTGGATGCGCGCGGACGGCAGACTGCCCGACGATCCGCTGATCCATGTGGCGACGCTGGGCTACTCGTCCGACACCACGGTGCTGGACTCGATCATCACCACCCACGGGCTGTCGTGGGGTCTGGACCGCATCGTCGCGGCCACGGTCAACCATTCGATCTGGTTCCACCGCCCGTTCCGTTTCGACGAGTGGGCGCTGTACTGCACCGAATCGCCGGTGGCCGCGGGCTCCCGTGGCCTGGCGACCGGCCGCTTCTACTCCCGCAGCGGCGATCTGCTGGCCACCACGGTGCAAGAGGGACTCATCCGCCACTTCCCCTCGCGGCGCTGAGGTCCGGAGTTACAGCAGTTCGAGATCGCGATCGATGTCGAGATCGACGTCGGTGCGTTGCGATGCGCGGATCGAGATCGGGATATCCGATCCCGGCTCGGTTCGCGCCAGCCCTGAGATGCGCTGCAGCAGTTGGCGTTCCAGTGCGGCCATATGGTCGTCGGTCAGCTGGTCGGGTGCGCCGACCAGACTGAGCGCGATCTCGTAGGTGCCGCGACGGTCCGAGCGGTCGCCGGGCGGATCCGCGGGGCAGCGGCTCTCGAGAGCCGCGTGGGCCGGGTCGTCGGCGTCGACCGGCAGGGTGAAGCGCCAGGCGAACACGTCCCGGTCGGTGAGATGGTCGTCGACCACCTCGCGCACGGTGTCGACGACGCGTTCGAGAGTTTCCGGTGTCACATAAACATGGAGCGAAACATCCGAAATGCGTTTCGGCATGTCTGATTCCTGTCCTGTGTCGAACCAGCAACGGCGGAGAGTGTTGTCCGGCGGGAGTTTAGTGCGTCCGATGCGGAAATGAACACAGCCCGTTGATAACAGGTTCGATACGCGACGGCTGCGTGCGCTGTCGCGTGCGGTTTTCGCCCGCGGTCACCGGGTGCGTTGGGCGGCGAGGAATGTCGCCAGCGGCGCCGGTGCGCCGCCGGGGCGGATCACCAGTCCACGGCGCTCGTCGTGCGGCCAGCGCGGCTGCTCGTGCGGGGCGAGCGCGAGCAGCAGCGGCACCAGCGCCTCGGCGATGCGGTCGCCGACCTCGCAGAACGCCTGGGGGGACAGCCCGACCGGGTCGGCGATGTTCTCCCGGCCGACCAGCGACAGATCGTTGCGCGCCCGGTGCAATTCGGCGACCGTGCGCGCGCCGGTGACGTGCGCGATGCGATGGGCCTCCAGCAGCGTGAAGGTGCGCGCTCCGGCGCCGAAGGCCAGGTCGACCACCTGGTCGCGGATCTGCTCGGTCATCGTGAGCACCAGGTCGGCCTTGTCGACCAGCTCCGGCTTCAGGCGACGTGCCCGGAAGTTGCTCGCGTCGGCGCCCAGCCCGGTGATGGTCTGCGCGGCCAGTGGCTCGACGGGAAATCCCACCAGCGCACGGGTTCCCGCGCTTTCGGCGGTGAGGTAGGGGAGATCGTGTTCGACCGCGAGGGCGCGCGTGAGCCGCTCGGCGATCACCGAACGGCAAACGTTGCCGTTGCAGACGAACAAGACGTGCATACCGATAACGATAAACGGCGCAGAGGCTATCAGAAGGGCATGAGTCGTTAGTCCCACATGTGGGAACAACATATTCATCTGCTCGTAGCGCGCCGTACACGTAGCGCGCCGCTTCCGGCCTCTGGCCTGCGACGTACGTCACTTCGAGGAGTGGTGCTGTTCGATTCTCCTTCTTGCTGTACCCCGGCACGCAGGCATTCAAACGCTGCATTGTGATTGCTTCGTGATATGACAGCGCGCGCAGGCTACTCGGATTCGCTGCCGTAGTAAACGTTTTCGCTCACCACGGGCTCGACCCCGGCCGGTCTGCCCTGGACCCGACCGCGAGTGGAGAAGCGCTGACCGCGCGAGGCGACCACGGGCGCGAACCGCGCGAGTCCTGTCGCGGGGTCCATGTCGTCGTACATGGCATCGATGCCGCCACGAGCGAAGTACGCCTCGTGCCAGAAGCCGGTGCCGCCGGAGTCGCGCAGGAACTCCCGCCACCAGTCCCGATGTGGCGCCGTCCGGGTCCAGGCTTCGAGGCTCTCGAGATCACGCCAGTACTGCCGTGCGCCCCAATGCGGCGGGAACAGCGCCCACACGAGATCTTCGTGCAGCAGCAACCCGTCCGGACGATCCTTATGCGAGCGATAGAGTTTCGGCCCCAGCCCGAGCAACCGCAGCATCCCCCGAGGCCGCCGCACCCGCATGCCGATATAGATGACCACCAGATCCGGATACTCCGACAGATCCACGGTGGTCCTGTTCACTCGCATCGCATACCTCCGCTGGCCCCGGATGTCGAATGCCGCCACAGGGACAACGATTCGACACTCGGATCGGTTCGATGAGGACGCATGCTCGCCATCCGCGATATCGCCCCGGCCGTCGAGTACC
Source organism: Nocardia sichangensis (assembly GCF_047200615.1). Lineage (NCBI taxonomy): Bacteria > Bacillati > Actinomycetota > Actinomycetes > Mycobacteriales > Nocardiaceae > Nocardia > Nocardia sichangensis. The sequence continues at coordinate 139,329 of NZ_JBJZOK010000011.1, read as the reverse complement.
CATCGCCATCCGCTGGTACACGGTTGGCTGCGACAGTGGCCGGGGCGTGTCGATCACGGCTTCGGCGGGTGTCGGCGGTAGCCATCGCAGTGACCGGTCGGCGTCAGAGTTGCAGTAGCCGGGCGATGGTTTCGCCGAGGACACGTTCCCGCACTTCGCCCGAAGCGGTGACGCGTTCCACCGTGGCGCGAGCAAGGAAGGGGTCGCCGTAGGGGGCGTCCGAGCCGAACAGAGTACGGTCGGGAATTTCGTCGATCGCGAGCCGAACAGCGAATATGACGTTGGCGGTGGACAGTTCGAGGTACATGTTCGGAATTTCACGGACCAATTCGATGGCCGACAGCCAGTTGAGCCCGCCCATCTGGCTGATGATCAGTGGAACGGTCGAATGCCGACGTGCGAGGTCCGCCAGAGTTCTCAAGTCCCGGGCCGTGGTCGGGGCGAATCCATGGACCACCACCGGAAGGCCCCCGTGGTCGGCGGCGGCTCGCAGGACCGGTTCGATCCGCGCCGCGTTGTCGGGCTGTGGTGTCAGTTCGCCGATGCCGCGCAGGCCTCGGCCGACCACCTCGCGGTACACGTACTCGGCGATCTCCGACGCGGGCAGATCGAGCCGCACCGTGCCGAAGCCGATGAAACGATCGGGATATGCCGCGAGCGCCGCGTCGAGTTCCTGCCACGCCAGGCGGTAGTTGTCGGCGTCTTTCCTGCGCCCGTCGAGGGCGGCGGTCAAAGCGCTCATCTCGTTTCGGAGCGACACGAGATCGGTCGCCCGTTCCGGATGCGGACGTGTGGCGAACAGCACCGCCCGGTCCACTCCCGCTTCGTCCATGAGTTCGATATGAGTCCGCACCGGGTCGTGAACATGGCTGTGCGCGTCGATGATCAAGGGATGCCTCCCGTGGCGTTCGAGGAATAGGGCCGCGGGTGCAGTGTTGAAGGTTGACGCAGTGCAAGGTCAAGAGATCGGGAGTGACGTCGCATGTTGATCGGAGAATTGGCCGAACGCACCGGCGCCAGCGAACGTCAGCTGCGCTACTACGAGCACGCCGGTTTGCTCACACCGCAGCGGCAGGCCAATGGCTACCGCGACTACGACCGCACCGCGGAACAGACCGTCCGGCAGATCCGGGCCTTACTGGCCGCGGGCCTGTCGACGCGCTTGGTTCGACAAGTGCTGCCCTGCGCTCTGGACGAGGGCTCCCTGCGCCCTTGCCCCGGGGTGCTGGAGAAGCTACGCACCCAGCTGGTCCGGCTCGATCACCGTGCGACCGACCTGGCGCAGGCCCGGGAAACCCTTCGCGAGGTGATCAGAACCGCCGAAGACGCCGAAGCACGGCAACCACGGCCGAAGCTGCGGCAGCCGACGACGCCGGACGTTTAGGCGGAGGCGTGGCCGTGGCATCACGTGGTGTGGCACCGCGCTTGCGCTCGGCGGGGGCCGCGTGACGGAATCAGGGAGTGGCAATCGCAGAGATCGCGTTCCACCTTGGTGCCGAGTGTGGGACTCGAACCCACACGTCCTTTCGGACAACGGTTTTTGAGACCGTCGCGTCTGCCAGTTCCGCCAACTCGGCGCACCGGGTGGAACTATAGCGGGTCGGGTGGCGTGGACGGAAATGGGTTGGCCCGAACGGCGCGGAGGCGCGGTTTGCGCAGGGTATATGCGTTCTATGCCGAAGTGAAAGGTACTCTTTACATCACTCGACAGCCCGAAGGATGGCCGGAGCTCGCCCCGTGCGAGCGCGGCTTTCCTTTGGTTGGGTCGGGTACAGGGCATCGGAACCAGAGGGGTCTACCTATGAGCACAGCAGCTGGGGGCGCCGGCACCAAGAAGGACGCCGGGGCGAAGCGGGTCGTCGTCGCCGAGGACGAGGCGCTCATTCGCATGGATCTGGTCGAGATGCTGACCGAAGAGGGCTATCAGGTGGTCGGCGAGGCGGGTGACGGCCAGCAGGCGGTGGACCTCGCCGTCGAGCACCGGCCCGATCTGGTCATCATGGACGTGAAGATGCCGCGCCGTGACGGGATCGACGCGGCGGCGGAGATCGCGTCGAAACGCGTTGCCCCGGTGGTCATCCTGACCGCGTTCAGCCAGCGCGATCTGGTGGAGCGGGCCCGTGACGCGGGTGCGATGGCCTACCTGGTGAAGCCGTTCACGAAATCGGATCTGGTGCCCGCCATCGAATTGGCCGCCAGTCGCTTCCACGAGATCACCGCGCTGGAGAGCGAGGTCGCGAATCTCGCCGAGCGACTCGAGACGCGCAAACTGGTGGAGCGTGCCAAGGGTGTGCTGATGCAGACGCAGGGCCTTTCGGAGCCGCAGGCGTTCAAGTGGATTCAGCGCACCGCAATGGACCGCCGCACGACGATGAAGGCGGTCGCCGAGGTAGTGCTGGAGAACCTGACACCGAAGTGACGGCGCCGTTCGCGGGAAAATTTACGCGAACGAAACGTAGTCGTGAACAAGAATTCGAAACGATGTCGCGCGCATGATCCGAATGTGATGCGGAACTAACGTACCGACGCTATGTTCTGACCGGGCTGATGTGAGTCGGCCTCCTCGGCGATCCCGGGGGAGCACAGAACTTAGATGAGGTGAAACGTGCTTAGTTCGACATGGCGCAGTCGCTCGACGCGAGCTGTTCTGGCCGTCGGCGCCGCCGCCGCGCTGGTGCTGACGGGTTGTAGCGACAAATCCACCAGCAGCGGTTCGGATTCCTCGGGTACCAGCGGGGCGGGCGGCCTCTCCATCCAGCCGGTTCTGCAGGTCGACCAGCAGGGCAAGGAAGTGCCGAAGGCCGACGCGGCAACGGCGGCCGATCCCGCGGGCGACGGCAAGGCGACCTGCGCGCCGGGCACGGCCATCGCGATGGCGGGCGCGCTGACCGGCCCCGACGCCGCGCTCGGCATCAACATCGTCAACGGCGTCAAGCTGGCCCTGGACAAGCACAACAAGGCCAACCCCGGCTGCAAGATCGAGCTCAAGCAGTTCGACACCGAGGGCGACCCGCAGAAGGCCACCCAGGTGATCCCGCAGATCGTCAACGACCGCTCGATCATCGGCCTGGTCGGTCCCGCCTTCTCCGGTGAGACGAAGGCGACCGGCAAGATCCTCAGCGACGCGGGCCTGGTGTCGGTCACTTCGTCGGCGACCAACGCGACGCTGACCCAGAACGGCTGGACCACCTTCTTCCGCGGTCTGGCCAACGACGACGTGCAGGGTCCCTCGGTGGCGAAGTACCTGGTCAACAGTGCCGGCTACAAGAAGGTCTGCGTCATCCAGGACAACACCGACTACGGCACCGGCCTGGCGAAGTCCATCACCGAAGGCCTCGGCGCCGCCGCCGACCCGGCGTGCGCGGCCAGCATCAAGAAGGGCGACAAGGACTTCTCCGCGACGGTCACCAAGGTGGCGGCGGCGAATCCGGACGCCATCTTCTACTCCGGCTACTACTCCGAGGCCGCGCCGCTGGCCCAGCAGTTGAAGTCCGGTGGCGTGAAGGCGGTCTTCGTCTCCGCCGACGGCACCAACGACCCGCAGTTCGTCGCCCAGGCGGGCAGCGCGGCCAAGGGCGCGAAGCTGTCGTGCCCGTGCGGTCCGGCCCCGGAGAAGTTCGCCAAGGACTACGAGGCGCTCAACGGTCAGGCGCCGGGCGTCTACTCGGTCGAGGCCTATGACCTGACCACGATCCTGGCCAAGGGCATCGACGGCGGGAAGGTCACCCGCCCGGACCTGCTCGACTATGTGCGGACGTACGACGGTGCCGGCCTCGCGCGTCAGTACAAGTGGAACCCGAACGGTGAACTGTCGAACGCGCTGATCTGGGTGTACGAGGTCAAGTAGCCCCGGATCCCGGGCGCACGGCACGTACGGGGATTCGGACGAATCCCCGTACGTGCCGTTGTTCGGTGGGCGAATGGATGAGGGCAGAAATAAATGAAACAAACGGCATTGGCCGCCGGGGTACAACTCGCGGCCGGCTCGGTCGACTTCAACTACGAGGGGCTGATCGATAATTTCTGGCGGCTGACCGTCGACGGCGTGACCTATGGCGCCATCTATGCCTTGGTCGCCGTGGGCTACACCTTGGTGTACGGCGTATTGCGGCTGATCAATTTCGCCCATTCGGAAATTTTCATGCTCGGGTTGTTCGGCCAGTTGATCGGATTGATGATCTTCGGATTCACGGCAGGCCCCGACGCCTACACCCAGGGCGTGGCGCTCACGGTCGTGTACCTGGGCTTGGCGATGGTGGTGGGCATGCTCGTATCCGGCGGCGCGGCCGTCGGATTGGAGCGGGTGGCCTATCGTCCGCTGCGCAAGCGCGGCGCCAAGCCGCTGGCCTTCCTGATCACCGCGATCGGCATGTCGTTCGTCCTCCAGGAACTGGTGCACTTCGTGCTGCCGAAGATCCGCCCCGATCTCGGCGGCACCAACGCGCAGCAGGCCATCCGGCTCGTCGAGCCCACCGTGCAGTTCAGTTTCGGCGGCGCGGACGTCACCAACATCATGCTGCTCATCGTGATCGCGGCCGTGGCGCTGGCGATCGTCACCGAGGTCCTGATCAACCGGACCAAGTTCGGGCGCGGTATCCGCGCCGTGGCGCAGGATCCCGACACCGCGACGTTGATGGGCGTTTCGCGGGAGCGGGTCATCATGCTGACCTTCCTCATCGGCGGCGTGCTCGCGGGCGCGGCGGCGATGCTGTACACGCTGAAGATCCCGAACGGGATCATCTACTCCGGCGGATTCATCCTCGGTATCAAGGCGTTCAGCGCCGCGGTGCTCGGCGGCATCGGCAACCTGCGCGGCGCGCTGCTGGGCGGTCTGGTGCTCGGCGTGGTGGAGCAGTACGGCCAGATGCTGTTCGGCACCGAGTGGCGTGACGTGGTCGCGTTCGTGGTGCTCGTTCTGGTGCTGATGGTTCGCCCGACGGGCATCCTCGGCGAGAGTCTCGGAAGGGCGCGCGCATGACCGACACGACTACGACGGCGTCCACGCCGGACCCCGCGCGCCGCGGCCTCGGGGACGCGATCCGGACCTGGTGGGACGGCTTGAGCAGGCCCGCGCAGTGGGGCGTCGGCGTCCCGATCCTGCTCCTGCTCGCCTTGCTCCCGCTGTTCCCGCCGCCGCTGCTGAACACCCCTTCCTACAATTTCGGCCTGGTGATGGCGCAGGTCGCGATGTACGCGCTGCTGGCCATCGGCCTCAATGTCGTGGTCGGGCAGGCGGGCCTGCTCGATCTCGGCTACGTCGGCTTCTACGCGGTCGGCGCCTACACCGTCGGCCTGCTCACCAGCCCCAACAGCCCGTGGAACCAGACCGACGGCGGCTGGCTCGATCCGAAATGGGCCTGGCTGGCGTGCCTGCCGATCGCGGTCGCGGTGACCGCGGTGTCCGGTCTGATCCTCGGTTCGCCGACGCTGCGCCTGCGCGGCGACTACCTGGCGATCGTGACGCTCGGCTTCGGTGAGATCGTCCGGTTGCTCGCGGAGAACCTCACCGAGATCACCAACGGCAGCCTCGGCCTGTCGGGTGTCGCGTACCCGCACGTCGGCGAGTCCGCGAGCAGACCGGAAGGCGTGTTCTCCGGCGGCAACAGCGGCAACCCGGACAGCGCCGACCTGCTCGACCGCGCCGGCTACGGCACCTATTGGTACTGGCTCGGCATGGTGCTGGTGGTGCTCGTGCTGCTCTTGGTCGGGAACCTGGAGCGCAGCCGCGTCGGCCGCGCTTGGGTCGCCATCCGCGAGGACGAGGACGCGGCCGAGATCATGGGCGTGCCGACGTTCAAGTTCAAGCTGTGGGCGTTCATGATCGGCGCCGCGGTGGGCGGCATGTCCGGCGCGATCTACGCCGGACAGGTGCAGTTCATCAATCCCACCGGGTTCAACATCATCAACTCGATGCTGTTCCTGTGCGCGGTGGTCATCGGCGGGCAGGGCAACAAGCTCGGGGTGATCTTCGGCGCGTTCGTGATCGCCTATCTGCCCGCAAGGTTGCAGTCGGTGAACCTGGTGAGCAACGAGTCGACCGGGTACGTCCTGCTGGCGATCGATGTCGCGGTGTTCGTCGCGCTGATCGTCGCGTGGCGGCTGTGGTCGGGCCGGCTGAGCGTATGGCCGCGGCGCGGCGTGATCACCGCGATGGTGGTGACCGGCGTGCTGGCATTGCTGCTGCTCGGCAGTGTGCTGCTGTTCCGCAAGGGCGGCGCGCAGTCGCTGGGCGACCTCAAATATCTGTACTTCGGCATCGCGTTGGTGGTGATGATGATTCTGCGTCCGCAGGGTCTGTTCCCGGTGCGGCAGAAGCTGCTCACCTACGGCAGGCAGGTGTACCAGGCCGTGCGCAGACCGGCCCCCGTCGAGCCGATCGGAGCGGGCCGATGACCGGGCCGGGTGCGGGCGACGCGCTGTTCGACAACGAGGACATGGCCGCGGGCTACGCTGCCGAGCCACAGGCCGAGTCCGCGGGCACGGTCGACGTCACCCAGGTGATCCCGGAACTCGCCGACGCGGAGACCGTGGCGGAAGTGGTCGCCCCGCGCCGCGAGATCGAGACCGCGGTGGGTGCGCCGCTGCTGCGGACCGAGGGCCTCACGGTGCAGTTCGGCGGGCTCACCGCGCTGGACCAGGTGAGCTTCGAGATCCGCCGCGGCGAGATCCTCGGTCTCATCGGACCCAACGGCGCCGGCAAGACCACGTGCTTCAACGCGATCACCGGCGTCTACCAACCCGCCTCCGGACTGGTCTACTTCGACGGCAAACCGCTGACCAAGACCAAACGCAACGCGATCACTCGCCTCGGCATCGCCCGCACGTTCCAGAACGTGCGCCTGTTCGGTGAGATGACCGCGCTGGAGAACGTCGTGGTCGGCACCGACGCGCGGCACAAGACCTCGGTGCCGGGCGCGGTGTTCCGGACGCCGCGGCATCGGCGCGAGGAACGCGACGCCATCGAGCGCGGTATGGCGCTGCTGGAGTTCGTCGGGATCGCTCCGCGCGCGGTGGAGAAGGCGCGCAACCTGTCCTACGGCGACCAGCGTCGCCTGGAGATCGCCCGCGCGCTGGCCACCGAGCCGAAGCTGCTGTGCCTGGACGAGCCGGCGGCCGGGTTCAATCCGAGCGAGAAGTCCGCGCTCATGGACCTGATCCGCAAGATCCGCGACGACGGGTTCACCGTGCTGCTCATCGAGCACGACATGCGGCTGGTGATGGGCGTGACCGACCGGATCGTGGTGCTGGAGTTCGGCCGCAAGATCGCCGACGGGCTCCCCGGGGACATCAAGGACGACCCCGCCGTGATCGCCGCGTATCTCGGCGTGCCGGACGCCGAAGCGGTCGAAACCGGCTCCGCCACAGGCGAAGACGGCGCGTCCGGGGATGTCGCGCCGTCCGGGCCCGAGCCGGATGCGGTGCCGCTCGCCAAGGCGGCGGCCACCGAGCCGGTGGCGGAGACGGCACGCGAGACCGCAGCGGGCACACCGCTGCTCGAAGTCGAGGGCATGGTCGTCAACTACGGCAGGATCCAAGCGCTGCACGGGATCTCGTTGACCGTCGCGGAGGGCGAGCTGGTCACCCTGCTCGGCGCCAACGGCGCGGGCAAGACGACCACGATGCGCGCGATGTCGGGACTGCTGCCGTTGACGCGTGGCCGGATCCTGTTCGAGGGTCGCGACATCACCCAGATGAAGGCGCACGAGCGGGTGCTGCACGGGTTGATCCAAGCGCCGGAGGGCCGGGGCGTCTTCCCCGGCATGACGGTGCAGGAAAACCTCGACATGGGTTGCTACGGACGAGGTTTCAAGCAGAAGGCCGAGTACGACCGGACCTTGGAGTGGGTGTTCGAGCTCTTTCCCCGGTTGCTGGAGCGGCGCAAGCAGGTCGGCGGCACGCTCTCCGGCGGTGAGCAGCAGATGCTGGCCATCGCCCGCGCGCTGATGGCGCGGCCGCGGCTGCTGCTGCTCGACGAACCGTCGATGGGGTTGGCGCCCATGGTGATCCAGCAGATCTTCCGGATCATCGGCGAGATCAACCAGCAGGGCACCACGGTGCTGCTGGTGGAGCAGAACGCGCAGCAGGCGCTGGCCCGCAGCGACCGCGCCTACATCATGGAGACCGGTGAGGTCACCAAGACCGGCCGCGGCGCGGAATTGCTCACCGATCCCGCGGTGAAATCGGCGTATCTCGGCGTGGGCTAGGCGTACCTCCGCCTTCGCTGCGGCCATGCGCGGGCTGAGGACGGACTTCGTCCGGCTGCGCCGTTGAGGCGTACCTCCGCCTTCGCTGCGGCCATGCGCGGGCTGAGGACGGACTTCGTCCGGCTGCGCCGTTGAGGCGTACCTCCGCCTTCGCTGGGGCGGCTTCGCCTGGCTCGCCGCAGACTCCGGTGCCGCGCGGCCTGGCTCGAGGCATGATCGTGACCATGGATGGTCACGACGAGCTGATGAGCTTGGCCGAGCGGTACTGGGACAGCGTCCTCGAGGCGGCGCCGAGCGAGGCGACCCTGCTCGGCGACCGCCGCTTCGACGATCGGATCGAGGATCTGTCCGTCGACGCCGAACAGCGGTTGCTGTCGACCTGGCGCGATCTGCTGCGCGCGGTCGACGCGCTCGACGCCGAGGGGTTGAGCCAGGGCGACCGCATCACCCGCAGCTTGCTGCGCACCGAATTGAACGGTGCGGTCGAGCATCTGGAGTGGCGGCCGCTGGAACTGGCCTCCGACCAGATGAACGGCGTGCACGCGGGCGTGCTGATGGTGGCGCCGCAGACGAACGCGCCGCGGCCGGAGCACGCGCTGGCGCTGGTACGCCGCTACCGCCAGTTCGGGGACATGCTCGGCCAGGCCGTGGAGCGGTTCCGCGCGGGACTGGCCGCGGGCCGCACGCCCGCCCGGATCGCCATCGAGCGCTCGCTCAATCAGCTGGACGGCTACCTGGATTCCGACGTGGCCGCCGATCCGTTCGTCACCTTCGCCGGTCCGGAGGGCTGGGACGGCGAGGCCGCGTGGCGCTCCGAATTGACCGAGGTGACGCGGGATGTCATCCGGCCTGCGTTCCAGGTCTACCGCGACGCGCTGTACGACGAACTGCTGCCCGCCGCGCGTCCCGACGACCAGCCGGGCCTGTGCTGGCTCGGCGCCGACGGCGAGGACATCTACCGGCGGCTGCTGCGCCACCACACCACGCTGCCCGATCTCGGCGCCGACGAGATCCACGAACTCGGCCTCGCCGAGCTGGCGAAGCTGCGCGAGGAATACGCGACGGTGGGCGCGCGCCTGTTCGGCACCGGCGATCTCGGTGCGATCTTCGGTCGGCTGCGCGACGATCCCGCGCTGCGCTACGACGACGCCGAGCAGATCATGTTCGACGCCCGCCGCGCCCTGGCCGTGGCGACCGCCGAAATGGGGAACTGGTTCGGGCGCCTGCCGAAGGAGTCCTGCGACATCGTCCCGGTGCCGGAGTTCCTGGCCGCGGATTCGCCTGCGGCGTATTACTTCCCGCCGGCCGCCGACGGGTCCAGGCCGGGCACGTACTTCGTCAACCAGCACCATCCCACCGGCCGTGGGCGCTTCGAGACCGCGTCGGTGGCCTACCACGAGGCGATCCCCGGTCATCATCTGCAACTCACCATCGCCAACGAACTCGATCACCTGCCGCGTTTCCAGCGCCAGTCCTTCGCCAACACCGCGTTCGTCGAGGGCTGGGCGCTCTACACCGAGCGGCTTGCCGACGAGATGGGTTTGTACGAGGACGATCTCGGCCGCCTGGGCATGCTGGCGGGCGATTCCTGGCGCTCCTGCCGGTTGGTGGTCGACACCGGCCTGCACGCGAAAGGTTGGAGCAGGCAGCAGGCGATCGACTTCATGGTGGCCAACGCGCCGGTTGGGCTGGCCGAGATCACCGTGGAGGTGGACCGCTACATCGCGATGCCGGGGCAGGCGGTCGGCTACAAGATCGGGCAGCTGGAAATCCTGCGCCAGCGGGTGGCGGCCACCGAGCGGCTCGGCGCGGACTTCGACATCAAGGCCTTCCACGACGTGGTGCTCGGCTCCGGATCGGTGAGTCTGCCGGTGCTGCGGGAACTGGCGGGCACACTCTGACGGCGCGGGGCGCGACCGGTACTCGCGCCCCGCGGACCGGAATCCGGTCCCGGCGGCTCCGGCTGCCGGGTGTCGGCGTATCGCCTTGTCGGTGCCGGTCCCTAGACTCTGGGGCGTGAGTTCACCCACGACCGCTCCGCGTCCTGCCCCCGCGTCCGGCTCCGGCGATCCCGGCTCGGGAGACCGGCCGACGCTGCTGTTGCTGGACGGGCATTCGATCGCCTATCGCGCGTTCTTCGCGCTACCGGCGGAGAATTTCAAGACGGTCACCGGGCAGACCACCAACGCGGTCTACGGCTTCACCGCGATGCTGATCAACCTGCTGCGCGACGAGAAGCCGACGCACGTGGCCGCGGCGTTCGACGTGTCGCGCCAGACCTTCCGCGCCGAGGCGTATCCGGAGTACAAAGCCAACCGCACCACCACGCCGGACGAGTTCCGCGGGCAGGTGGAACTCACCAAGGACGTATTGGGCGCGCTGGGCATTCCGGTGATGGCGATCGAGGGCTTCGAGGCCGACGACATCATCGCCACGCTCACCACGCAGGCGACGGCCGCGGGTTTCCGCGTGCTCATCGTCACCGGCGACCGGGACTCCATCCAGTTGGTGAACGAGAACGTCACGGTGCTGTACCCGCGCAAGGGCGTGTCCGACCTCACCCGGTTCACCCCTGACGAAGTGATGGCCAAATACGGCCTCACGCCCAACCAGTACCCCGACTACGCGGCGCTGCGCGGCGATCCGAGTGACAACCTGCCCGGCATTCCCGGCGTGGGGGAGAAGACCGCGGCCAAGTGGATCCGCGAGTACGGCGACCTGAACACGCTGGTCGAGAAGGTCGACCAGGTGAAAGGCAAGGTCGGCGACGCGCTGCGGGCCAATCTGAGCAGCGTGGTGCTCAACCGGCAGCTCACCGAGCTGATGCGGGAGGTGCCGCTGCCGTACACCCCCGATCAGCTGGCGCAGGGGCCGTGGGATCGCGAGAAGATCCATCAGCTGTTCGACGATCTCGAGTTCCGCGTGCTGCGCGACCGGCTGTTCGAGACGCTGGCTCCGCCGGAGCCGGAGGCGGAGGCCGGTTTCGAGATCAGCGGCGGCGCGCTGGAGATCGGCGCGGTCGCGGACTGGCTCGCCGAGCACGCGAAAGCCGGTGTGCGCCACGGTGTCTCGATCCTCGGCACCGGCTCCCCGGCCGGCGGTGACGTTCGTGCGCTCGCCATCGCCGCAGGTGACGGCGAGAGCGGCTACATCGACGTCACGGTGCTCACCCCCGAGGACGAGGCGGCGCTGGGCGCCTGGCTGGCCGACCCGGCCGTGCCGAAGGCGCTGCACGAGGCCAAGGCCGCCCTGCACGCCCTGCGCGGCCGCGGCTGGGCACTGGGCGGGCTGACCAGCGACACCGCGCTGGCGGCGTATCTGGTCCGCCCGGGCCAGCGCACGTTCAACCTCGACGACCTGTCACTGCGCTACCTGCACCGCGAGTTGCGCGCCGAGACCGGCGAGACCGCGCAGTTGTCGCTCCTCGACGACGAGGACGCCGTCGACGCCGAGCTCGCGCGGGCGCAGATGCTGCGCGCGCGTGCCGTCGCCGACCTGGCCGACGCGCTCGACGGGGAACTGGCCCAGATCGAGTCCACCCCGCTGCTGGCGGACATGGAGCTGCCGCTGCTGGGTGTGCTGTCCACCTTGGAGGAAGCGGGCATCGCGGTGGACACCGACCAGTTGGCGACGCTGCAGCGGCAGTTCGCCGACCGGGTGGCCGAGGCGGCCGAGGCGGCCTACGAGGTGATCGGCAAGCAGATCAACCTGGGCTCGCCCAAGCAATTGCAGGTGGTGTTGTTCGACGAGCTGGACATGCCGAAGACCAAGCGCACCAAGACCGGCTACACCACCGACGCGGACGCGTTGGAATCGCTCTACGAGAAGACCCAGCACCCCTTCCTGGAGCATCTGCTCACGCACCGCGACGCCACGCGCTTGAAGGTCACCGTCGACGGCCTGCTCAAGTGCGTCGCCGAGGACGGTCGCATCCACACCACGTTCAACCAGACGATCGCGGCCACCGGGCGGCTGTCCTCCACCGAACCGAATTTGCAGAACATCCCGATCCGCACCGATACCGGCAGGCAGATCCGCGACACCTTCGTGGTCGGCTCCGGGTACCAGTCGCTGATGACCGCCGACTACAGCCAGATCGAGATGCGGATCATGGCGCACCTGTCCGGGGACGAGGGCCTGATCGAGGCGTTCAACTCGGGGGAGGACCTGCACAGCTTCGTGGCGTCGAAGGCCTTCGACATCCCGATCTCCGAGGTGAGCCCGGAACTGCGCCGCCGGATCAAGGCGATGTCCTACGGCCTGGCCTACGGGTTGAGCTCCTACGGTCTGTCCGCGCAGCTGAAGATCAGCACCACCGAGGCGAAGGAGCAGATGGAGGTCTACTTCGCCCGCTTCGGCCGCATCCGCGACTATCTGTACGAGGTGGTGGAGCAGGCACGCAAGGTCGGCTACACCGAGACGCTGTTCGGCCGCCGCCGGTACCTGCCCGATCTGGATTCCAGCAACCGGCAGCGCCGGGAGGCCGCCGAACGGATGGCGCTCAACGCCCCCATCCAGGGCACCGCGGCCGACATCATCAAGGTGGCGATGATCAACGTGCACCGGGCGATGCGCGAGGCGGGTTTGCGCTCCAGGATGCTGTTGCAGATCCACGACGAACTGCTGTTCGAGGTCGCCGACGGGGAACGAGAGACGCTCGAGGCGCTGGCGTGTGAGCAGATGTCCGCCGCGATCGCCCTCTCGGTGCCGCTGGAGGTCTCCGTCGGCGTCGGCCGCAGCTGGGACTCGGCCGCGCACTGACCGGCGCGGGCACACCGCACCGACATGCCGGGCCCCACCGCACGGGCCCGGCATCGGGCATCCCGAGAGCTATCATCGGGCCACCGCGCGCAAGTAAACGAATCACGGTGAACGGGATCCATGTCCCGTGCCGCGCGGCCACCTACCGTGGGGCTGGTCATACATAGGGATTCACGCATACCGAGCGCAGGGGATGGCCCATGACTGTCACCGATGAGTACCTGGAGAACAACGCGGCGTACGCGAGCACCTTCCAAGGCCCGCTGCCGCTGCCGCCCGCGAAGGGCGTGGCCGTGGTCGCGTGTATGGACGCGCGGCTCAATGTCTACGGCGCGCTCGGCCTCGCCGAGGGCGAGGCGCACGTCATCCGCAACGCCGGCGGCGTCGTCACAGCCGACGAGATCCGCTCGCTGGCCATCAGCCAGCGGCTGCTGGGAACCAGGGAGATCATCCTGATCCACCACACCGACTGCGGCATGCTCACCTTCACCGACGACGACTTCAAGGCGAGCATCCAGGAGGAGACCGGCATCAAGCCCGAGTGGTCGGCTGAGGCTTTCTCGGACCTGGAAACCGATGTGCGCCAATCGATCGCGCGCATCGTCGCGAGCCCGTTCGTGCCGCACAAGGACTCCATCCGCGGCTTCGTCTTCGACGTCGCCACCGGAAAGCTGAACGAGGTTCTGCCCCGATAGGGACGAATTTCACACTGCGCCAGTGGGATCCGGGTGAAGTCACCCGGATCGCACTGCGTTGTGGCGTATTTCACGAGGGCTGTCGCACGATCAGGCGCGCCGATCCGGCGCCGAGATCCACCTCGTCGCGGGGTGGCGCGCCGTCGGATGCGTCCTTCCGATGCATCAGCGTCGTCATCCGCTGCTCGAACTCGTGGTGCTTGCCGCCTTGGAAAACCGCCGTGACCTCTTCGAACCCCGCCGCCGCGACCGGAAGCGCCGACCGCTTGCGGGTCCAGGGCAGCGCGCGGCCGCCGGTGAGTTTGTTCCAGGCGACTTCGGCGAAGGCGAACAGGATGAGCAGGACGGCCAGACCGGGAATGGTCATCGCCACGAGGAGACCCATGTCACCGACGCTACCCTCGCCCTGGCCGCACCGCGCTGAACTGCACGTTTGATACTCGCCAGTAGACAATTCGGGCATCGAATGTGGTTGCTATTGCGCCGCGATGTCCCTATCCTCGATGCCGTGCCGAAACCCGCCGACCGCCGCAGCGCAGCGCTCCATGTCGCAGACCGCGACAGCGCTTTGCTTTCGGCGTCGCTCATCGGGCCCTCCGTGGCAACGCAGGCTACCGCCTCCGTGTCCGAGGATCGCGCCGAGCTACTTCCGCTCACCGCGATGGTGGCGCCGCTTCCCCGAGTTCTCGTAGTAGCCCGCCGTAGCGGGGTCTGATTCGGGCCGGCCCCCTCGCTGCGGGCATTTCCACTTGTTAGTGCTGGTCCCCTCTGTCAACTGAGCCACGACATTCTTCGGGAAGACCTACTTTCAATGACCATCCTGACTCTTGATACAGACATGTTCCAGGCCGCCGCGCCCAAGGGCCTACGGGCCGAAGCCACCGGGCTGACCTCGGCGCAGTTCCACAGCCGTTACTGTGCGCACGGCGGTCCGATCCGGCTCGGCGAGTGGTCGCCCGCGGGCGCCAGAACCGCGGAGTTCACCGCCACGCTGGAGTTCGCCGGGCATCTGCGGACCGTCGTCGCCACCGGCAGCCCCGTCGCGGCGATGACCTCGGCCCTCTACGAGGAGGGCTACCCCGTCGAGATCCTGCAATTCCACCAGCGGCGCACCGCCGAGGGCACCGCCACCTTCGTGCAGTGCGAATGCAACGGCAGGCGCGGCTGGGGCGCGGCGATCGCCGACGACGGCGCCGAGTCGACGGTCCGCGCCATGATCGCGGGCGTCAACCTGCTCGGCGTGTCCTGACATCGGGTCATTCGGCCTCGGGGCGGCGGCCTGCCGCCCCGAGGTTCGCGCCCGGCCACTGACGTGCGACAGGCCCGGACACGGACTGCCGCTTTCGCGTGTCCGTCCCCGGGCCCGAGTGAATTCCGTTGTGGCGCAGTGCCGCACCGCGCCACGCGAACTACTGTTCGGCCTTCTGCTGCTCGGCGAGCTGCTTGCGCACCTCGTCCATGTCCAGCGCCTTGACCTGGGTCACCAGGTCCTCGAGCGCCGCGGGCGGCAGCGCGCCGGGCTGCGCGAACACCAGCACGCCCTCCCGGAAAGCCATGATGGTCGGGATGGAGCGGATGTTGGCAGCCGCCGCGAGGCCCTGCTCGGATTCGGTGTCGACCTTTCCGTGCACCACGTCGGGGTGCTTGGTGGAGGAGGCCTCGAAAGTCGGTGCGAAACTCTTGCACGGGCCGCACCAATCGGCCCAGAAATCGACGAGTACCACGTCGTTTCCGGTGACTACCTCATCGAAATTGTGCTGGGTCAGCGTCTGGGTGGCCATGACGTCCTCTCGTTTCGGTGTGCCTGCTACAACGCGGGCTGCCTCGGTTATCTTCCACGACGGATCCGGCCGACCGGCCACTCGCGCCGCTGATCCCCGTCCCATCGACGGATACCCAGCACCGTCGCGGGGAAATCCCGGTCCCGCGCGACGGCGTGGATGGCCTCGCCGAGCTGGTGCGGGGGCACCCGTCTGGCGAGGGTGATGTGCGGGGTCCACGCGTCCGGATGCAGGTTGGCCGGAACGCCGGGGCACGGGGAGATCGTGTGGAAGATCCGGCGGTGCAGGGCGAGCAGTGCCTCGGACGGGACCACCATCCGCACCAGGATGGAGCGGCGGGCGCCGAAGACCACCAGCCCGCCGAGCCGCACGGGGATCGGCGCGAAGGCCTGCTCGTCCAGCGCCTGCTCGATGCGCGGCCAGATCTGCCTGGCCACCCCTGCGGTGATGTGCGGGCGGTTGGACTCGTCGGTGCGCGCGGCGAGGCTCGGCACGCCTGCTTCCGCCAGCAGTTGCCACTGGCGGCGGATCTCCGTGTCGGCGGCCTCGTCGAGGAGTAGTTCGACCGACTGCACCATGGTCTCCCGAAGGTAGCCGCAACCGGCGTGTCCGCGGGCCGGTTCCGGCGGCCGGGCGCGCCGGCGGGAGGATGTCCCGGTGAACGACGTGAAGCGACCCCGGGCGCACCGGGCACTGCGACTCGGCCTGATCGACGGCGACGGCATCGGCCCCGAGGTGGTGCGATCCGCTAGGCAGGTCGTCGACGAGGCGCTGTCCGCGGCGGGCGCCGCCCCGGTCGAGTGGGTGCCACTGGCCATGGGACACCAGGCCATCGCCGAGTTCGGCACTCCGCTGCCCGAGCAGACGCTCGAGCAGCTGGCCGGTGTGGACGCGTGGATTCTCGGCCCGCACGACAACGCGTCCTATCCGGCCGAACATCGCGTCGCGCCGGGCGGGGTGATCCGCAAGCATTTCGACCTCTACGCCAACATCCGTCCCGCGCGGGCCTTCGCGGGTGTGCACGCGGCGGCCCCGGATATCGACCTGGTGATCGTGCGGGAGAACAGCGAGGGGTTCTATGCCGACCGCAACATGTTCGCCGGGTCGGGGGAATTCCGGCCGACGCCGGACATCGCGATGTCGGTCGGACTGGTGACCCGGGCCGCCTGCGAGCGGATCGCGCATCAGGCGTTCCGGCTGGCCGCGACCCGGCGCAAACGGGTGACGATCGTGCACAAGGCCAACGTCCTGCCCCTGACCATGGGCCTGTTCCGCGACGTCTGCCGTGCGGTCGGCCAGGACTACCCGGGAATCGAGGTCGATGAGGAACACGTCGACGCGGCGGCCGCGCACTTGGTCCGCGCCGCCTCCGACTACGACGTCCTGGTCACCGAGAACCTGTTCGGCGACATCCTGTCCGACCTGGCCGGTGAGTTGAGCGGATCGCTCGGGCTGGCCGCGTCGCTCAACTGTTCGGCCACCGCGGCCATGGCGCAGGCGGTGCACGGCGCGGCCCCGTCGCTGGCCGGGCACAACCGGGCGAACCCGGTGGCGCTGCAACTGTCGGCGGCGATGCTCTTGCGCTGGCTGGCGACCCGGGACGCCGAGATGACCCTGGCGCGGGCGGGCGAGCGGATCGAACGCGCCGTCGCCGCGACCTTCGAGGCGGGCATCGCCACCGCCGACCTCGGCGGACTGGCATCCACCAGCGAATTCACCGAGCAGGTTTGCGCCAGGGTGCATCGCAGGTAGCGGTCAGCGAAATTTGCGCGGCCCGGCCAGTTCTCGCAACCGCGCCCAGTTCAGCGTCGGTGGCGGCACCCGCGTGCCCGGCCGGGTCCGCGGCACCCGCACCCGCAGCGCGCCCGGCGAGATCGCGCAGCGCACCGGCGTTTCGAGGCGGAGGGATTCGCCGTCCACACCGGCCGGGATCTCGGCCCGGTCCGCGTCGACGACCACCTCGGTGGCGGTGAGCCGCACCAGACCGCGATCGTGCGCCCTCCGCAGCAGGCCCACCGCTTGGCGCGTGCTCGCCACCGTGACCGTCACCACGCCGAGCAGGCCCGCGTCCAACCGGGCGCGGCGGCCGAGGCCCGCGAGATCGCCGGTGGCGTAAGGGCCGTTGCTGACCAGGACCGCCTGGGGCCCGTCCACGGACACGTTGCCGATGCGCGCTCGCAACCCGGTGTCGGAGCCACGTCCGAGCAGGTCGGGTAGCAGGCGCAACACGGTCCCGGTCTTGTCGTCGCGATCTGCGGACTCCGCACCACCTCCGCGTAGACGCCGAAGGAGGCGTTGTTGACGAACGTGCGCCCGTTGACGGTGCCGAGGTCGATTAGGATCTCGACACCGTCGCGCAGCGCAGCCAAGCCCGCGGCCGGGTTCTTCGTATCCAGTCCGAGATCACGCGCGAAATGGTTTCGTGTACCGGCGCCGATCACCACGAACGGTAGCCGGTGTTCCGCGGCGACCGCCGCGACCGAGGCCTGCGTTCCGTCGCCGCCTGCCACGCCGAGGAGGTCGGCGCCCCGCTGAACCGCTCGCCGGGCCAGCGCGGCGACATCGATCGGATGCGACCCGGACAGCAGCGCCACTTCGGCGCCGAGTTCCCTGGCCTTGCGTGGCAGCTCGAACTCGACCACCTTGCCCCCGCCGGAGCGGGGATTCATCACCAGGAACGGGTGTTGTGCCGGGGCGGCGGGGAACTCGGGCAGTCGTGACTCGCCGGGATCGTTCCGCAATGCCCGGCGTGCGCACGCCACGGCCACCGCGACCAGGGCTCCGGAGACCAGCACCACCCACAGCTGACGCTCCCGGACGAAGAGAAGCGCCACCGCGACCGGCGCCAGGATCGCCAGAGCCGCCGAAGCGACCCGCACCGCGCCACGGTTGACCAAGGACCAGTAGATTCCGGCGACGCCGACCGCGACGCCGCCCGTCACGGCGATCAGCAAGGTGAGCAGACCGAGCAGCCCGGCCACCGCGAGTGGCAGCACGGCCGCGGCGATCACGGCGGCGAATGCCGCCCTGGCCCACCACTGCCCAGCCATCGGCGGCTGCGCCGAGCGGCATTCCGCTCCCGCCATCACGTACCGGTCCCGGCCGTGGCCCCGTCCTTCGTTTCGGGCTCGGCTGGTTGTTGCCAGGCCCGAGCGGGACGAATCAACAGCTCCAGCAGGAGCAGCGTCAGCAGCGCGCCCAGGACGATCCACACCACCACGAGACCGGTGGGGTAGCGCCAGAACACCAGCAGCAGCGCGGCGATGCCGATGATCGCGCAGCGCAGCGCGGTGCGCGCCCGGAAAGCCCAGGTCTCCACGGGGTTCGGCGGACGCGATCGCCGCAGTCGCTGTACCGCGTCCATGGCACGCCCGAAATCGCGGCGCACCACGGTGGCCGAGGCCGAGCCTCCGGTGAGGTAAGCGCCCACCGCGATCACGAGACCGAGCACGGCGACCCCGCGCAGCGCGGTCCGCAGCGGAACCAGCACCGTGTCGATGAGAACGGTGGCCGCGTCCGGGGACAGCACATCGGGCGGCATTCTGTCCAAATACACCGCTCGCGCGATCATCAGCGCGATCGCCAAGATCAGCATGCCCACCGCAAGCGCGAGACCCACGAAGGCCAGGGCGCGGCGGCGACGGCCGACGGGTGCTGCGGCGATCGCGGCCACAGCGGCCGCGATCGTCACCCACGGCAGCACTGCCGAAGCTTTGTCGAGATTGTCGACCGCCCGTTGCGCCCGTACCAGTTCCGGCGACCGGAACAACACGAACTGTTTGTCGACCGCGGGGATCTTCTCGGCGAACGTGAAGCCGCGATCGATCAGCCGCGCCTTGACGTTCTCGATCACGGTGCGCAGCGAGAGGCTCACCGTGCCGTTCTCGTCGACGGTCACCGACTGCGGGCCGACGTGGCCGGTCAGCACCCCCACCAGCGCGGTGTGGGCGGCGCGGTTGGCTTGCACCCACAGATCCTCGAATTGGTCGCTGCGCACGAACGACAGCACGGTGTCGTTGACGAAGCCGCGGGCCTGCTGCGTGATCACCGGCGCCAGACCCTCGACCGCCCGGTCCACCCGAGGCCGGTTCGCGGTCGCCGGAACGGCGTCGGTCAGCGCGGCCAGGGCGTCCGCGGTCAGGCCCTCGATGTCGACGCGAGCGAAGATCTCGTCGGTGACCGTGTCGGCCACCTCCGTCTGCAGCGCCGGATCCGACCCCAGCGGCGCCACCGTGCTCAGGTACCGGTCGGTGTCGAGGATCTCGCCGCGCACGAAGCGCGCCAGCACCGTGGTGATCGCCAGGACGGCGACCAGCACCGTCAATATCACCACCGCGGTCCACCGCCACGCATGCCGCGGTGGCCGCGACACCCGCGGCGGCGCACCGCGCGCCTCCGTCCGCAGCGCGGCGACCTCGGCGCGCAGGCGCTCGAGCTCGGCGCGTTCGTCCGCGCTCAGCCGACGTTCGGGCGCATTGTCACTCGCGTTGGAATCCATGGGTTCCTCACTCCAGGAACGGATTCGGGCTGCGGGACGCGACCGGCAGCCGCGCTGCTCAGGCCGTCGCCGAGCCGGAGGGCGGCGCTCCGGGGCCGGCGGCGGAACCCGGCCCCTGGAACGTGGTCTCCGGGTTCCACGTCGTGACGGCCCAGATCACCACCACGTCCAGCGCGATGATCAGGATGGACCAACCCGGGTAGTACGGCAGCCACAGGAAGTTGGCGATGATCGACAGCGCCGCGATGACGATCGCCGACACCCGCGCCCAGGTCGCGCCGGTCATCAACGCGATGCCGACGACGATCATCACCACGCCGAGCACGATGTGCGTCCATCCCCAGGCGGTGAAGTCGAATTTGAAGGTGTACTGCTGACCCTGGACGAACAACTCGTCCTCGGCGACCGCCGAGATTCCTTGGAACAGCTGAAGGAACCCGACGGTGGTCAGTATGATCGCGGCCGCAATCGATGTGCCCGCGGCGATGCCTTGCCGGACGCGGTGGTTTTCCTGGCCCACAGGCGTGTGTTGCGACATTTGCGGTTCCCTTTCGCGACAATTTCGTATCGGCATGGGATGTGCGCATGCACGCCATGTCGGGACGGGCTTCGAACCTGAGGGTCCGGGCCGGGCTGAAGGTTTCGCGACCGGGTGGCGGTCGGCGGCGTACGCTATGACTGAGATTAGCATCGGGATGGCAGCCGAGTTCGAAGTTGTCATTTCTCGGATCCGGGATGCCGGTGCGTATTCCGGGAGACCTGTGGGAGGCCGATCGGCACGGCGGCCCGATTCGAACGAATTTCTCCATTTCGCAACGGAAAAGAGGCTTCCGGTGACCGATACCGATATCGACGCGATAGGCCCTATTGACTATCTCGTTATCGAATTTCCCCCGGATCGACCCCCGGACGGTTCGGCGCTGCCCATGCTGGCCGACCTCGTCGAGCGCGGCATAGTCCGGGTCCTCGATCTGGCGTTCGTCCGCAAGGACACCGACGGTTCCCTCACCGGAATCGACATCGCCGACATGGGACTCGAAGGGGACTTCGACATCACCCTGTTCGCGGAGGCGGGCTCGGGCCTGCTCGACGAAGCCGACCGCAGGGAAGCCGGGGCGGCGCTCGAACCGGGATGTTCGGCCGCGATCCTGGTCTACGAGAACAGGTGGGCGGCGCCTTTCGCGTCCGCGTTGCGCCGCAACGGCGCTCAGCTCGTGGCCTCCGGGCGCATCCCGGTGCAAAGCCTTTTGTCGTCGTTGGATGCCCTCGAGGCACAGAGTCGATAGGAGACAGTCATGCCAGGTTTGCTTCGCGGAGTCGCCCGCACCGCCGTCGTCGCGGGCACCGCGACCGCCGTCTCCAATCGGGTCTCCCGACGTCAGGGGGAACGCTGGGCGGCGCAGGAACAGTCGCAGTACGACCCGTACGCGCAACAGCAGTACGCGCAGCAGCAGTATGCGCAGCAACCCGCCGCGCCGCAGCCCGCGCCCGCACCGCCGAGTGGCGGCGGTGCGGGCATGGACCGGATCACCGCGTTGAAGGAACTCGCCGAACTCAAAGCTCAGGGCGTACTCACGGAACCCGAATTCGAGGCCGAGAAGGCCCGCATCCTCGCTTCTTGAGCGCGAAACCGGCGCTGGTCACCGACCCGCAGGCCGGGTGGGCGCCCCGCTCGGTTGCGGCGTCGGCGCCGCGCTTGCTTGCGGCGCCGCACCGGGCTGCTGTCCTGCCAGTGCCTGGGCCTTGAGTTGCTCGAATTCGGCCACGGTGATCGCGCCGGAGTCGAGGAGGGCTTTGGCGTCGGCGATGCTCTCCGCGGGAGACCTGCCCGCCACCTCCCGGATGTACTGGTCGGTGGCTTGTTTCGCTTCTGCCTGGGCATGTTGGGCGCGCAGGGCCATGCCCCGGCCCCGGACGACGAGGTAGACCAATGCCGCGAGGTAAGGGAAGACCACCAAGGCGATCACCCACACGGCTTTGGCGAAGCCCGAGACGGAGTGATCCCGGAACAGATCGACCAGAATCTGGAACAGCACGATCAGGTATGCCACGAAAGCGAATACGAGGATCGTGTACCACACGTAGTCCCAGAACGAATCCATGATGTGAACCTCCTCTGACGAGCCCGCGGCGTATTCGAAATCCGCGGCTCACCATGTCCTGGATCGGACCGTCGGACGGCCCGGTGGCCGGAAAAAACCTTTCTCTGTGCGCTTGCCGGGCTCTGCCTGCCGTATATCTCTTTGTTCGGTAGGGCAGCCCGCATCGGTGCTCGGGGCGGGCGTCGGTGCGAAGCGTCCGAAAGAGGGAACGTTTCACCGTCGCCGTGTCGCTCGAATATTCGAGGGCACATCAATTTTCGAGTGTCCGGACAGTCGTTCGGTTCATCCGTCGATCCGGAGAAACTCGTCCGGCCCGAAAAGACCGGCAAATAATCATCGGCGCTGGCGGAGGCGTCGTCAAGATTGCCGGGGAATTCGGCGCCGGTGCCGCAACGGCGTCGTCGCGCGAACGGAGCCGGTGTCCGATGGACCGCGTGCGCGGATGTGAGCGCCGTGTCCACCGCCACGCCCCGGACAGCACGCGTGGGAAGAGCCGCGGCGTACGGCGGCGGAACCGGGCCGACGCAGAGCCCGAGCCGACGTCGTTCATTCGATCCGCGGAGCGGCACCCGGCGGAGTAGGGTCTCCCCGCCGGCGCCCCGGCACGGGGCGCGCGAGCAGATCGTGTTGCTGTTGCATTACTGTCCAGCGCGGAGCGGCCCGGTCGCTTAAATTGCCAAACGGGTGATGACGCCCGGGTAGCGTGGAGTCAAAATGTGGAGGGCTGCTGTGTCTGATCGTTCGTTTCTCGGCAGGCGCGCCCTGCGAGCCGCCACGGGCGCGCTCGCCGCGGGCGCACTGGTGCTGACCGGATGTACCACCAACACCGAGGACACCGGACCCTCGGTGGCCAAGGTGCAGGTGGACAAGGTCGACGAGATCGCCGCACAACTCCCCGACAAGATCAAGCAATCCGGCCGGCTCGTCGTCGGCGTGAACATCCCCTACCAGCCGAACGAGTACAAGGACGCCAGTGGCCGGATCGTCGGCTTCGATGTGGACCTGATGGACGCGATCGCCTCCGTGCTCGGCGTCAAGGCCGAGTACCTCGAGTCGGCCTTCGAGAAGATCATCCCCTCGATCCAGGCGGGCACCTACGACGTGGGCATGTCGTCGATCACCGACTCCAAGGAACGTGAGCAGCAGGTCGACTTCACCACCTACTTCAACGCGGGCATCCAGTGGGCCCAGCAGAAGGGCAAGCCGGTCGATCCGGAGAACGCCTGCGGCAAGAAGGTCGCCGTGCAGGCCACCACCGTGGAGCACACCGACGAGGTGCCCGCCAAGAGCGCCAAGTGCGTCGCCGCGGGCAAACCCGCCATCGATATCAAGTCGTTCGACGAGCAGAGCGCCGCGACCAACGCGCTGGTGCTCGGTCAGGTCGACGCCATGTCGGCCGATTCGCCGGTGACGGCGTACGCGATCAAGCAGAGCGGCGGCAAGATCGAGAACGCGGGGCCGGTGTTCGACTCCGCGCCCTACGGCTGGGCGGTGCCCAAGGGCGCGCCGCTGGCCGCCGTGCTGCAGAAGGCGGTCCAGCACCTGATCGACACGGGCAAATACGCCGAGATCACGAAGAACTGGGGCGTGCAGGAAGGCGCGATCACGAAGTCCGTCGTCAACGGCGCCGTGAGCTGATCGATGACGGACAACGACACTCGGCCGGCGCCCGGCGATCCCGGGCCCGGCGGAGCGGATTCGACGCGGGAGCCGGAGCCGATCAAAGCGGTTCCGCTGCGCAGGCCGGGGCGCTGGATAGCGGCGGCGGTCATCCTCGTCCTGGTGGGGCTGTTCGTCTACGGCGCCGCCACGAACCCGGCCTATCGCTGGGATACCTATGGGAAGTACCTGTTCGACACCAGGATCACGGCAGGCGCGATCGTCACGCTGGAACTCACCGTGTGCGCGATGGCGATCGCGGTCGTGCTCGGAACGGTGCTGGCCGTGATGCGGCTGTCGCCGAACCCGGTATTGCGCAGCTCGGCATGGGTGTACCTCTGGATCTTCCGTGGCACCCCGGTGTTCGTGCAGCTGGTGTTCTGGGGGCTGGTCCCCTCGCTGTACAGCCGGATCCAGCTCGGCGTTCCGTTCGGGCCGGAGTTCTTCCACCTCGACGTGCAGCAACTCCAGGCCGCGTTCGCCTTCGCCGTCCTCGGCCTCGGGCTCAACGAAGCGGCGTACATGGCCGAGATCGTGCGGGCCGGGATCAATTCCGTCGGTGAAGGGCAGCGGGAAGCGTCGCTGGCGCTCGGCATGTCCTGGAGCCAGACCATGCGCCGCACGGTGCTGCCGCAGGCCATGCGCGTGATCATCCCGCCGACCGGCAACGAGCTCATCGGCATGCTGAAGACCACCTCGCTGGTCACCGGCATCCCGCTGAGCACCGATCTGTTCGGCCGGGCGCGGGACATCTACGGCGTGAACTTCCAGCCCATTCCGCTGCTGTTGGTCGCCGCCACCTGGTATCTGGCGATCACGAGTGTGCTCATGGTCGGGCAGTACTACTTGGAGCGCTACTACTCGCGCGGCGTCTCCCGCACGCTGACCACCAAGCAGCTGCAGGAGCTGGCCGACGCCCAGCAGGGGGAGAAGGCCAAATGAGCGTGGAGGTCGAGAAGACCACGGCCCCTCCGATGGTCCTGGCGGACCGGGTCTGCAAGAACTTCGGCGCACTGCAGGTGCTCAAGGGCGTCTCCCTCGAGGTGGGCCGCGGCGAAGTGCTGTGCCTGATCGGGCCGTCCGGCTCGGGTAAGTCCACCTTCCTGCGCTGCATCAATCACCTGGAGCAGGTGAACGCGGGCAGGCTGTACGTCGACGGCGAGATCGTGGGCTACCGGGAGAAGAACGACAAGCTCTACGAGATGCACCCGCGTGATGCGGCAAAGCAGCGCCGCGAGATCGGCATGGTGTTCCAGCATTTCAATCTGTTCCCGCACCGGACCGCGCTGGACAACATCATCGAGGCGCCCACCCAGGTCAAGAAGGTGCGTAAAGCGGAGGCGGTGACCAGGGCGCGTGAGCTGCTGGACCGGGTCGGGCTGGCGGACAAGGCGAACGCCTACCCGGCGCAGCTGTCCGGCGGGCAGCAGCAGCGCGTCGCGATCGCCCGTGCCCTGGCCATGGACCCCAAGCTCATGCTGTTCGACGAGCCGACCTCGGCGCTGGATCCGGAGCTGGTCGGTGAGGTCCTCACGGTCATGCGGGAACTGGCCCGCTCGGGCATGACGATGGTCGTGGTGACCCATGAGATGGGATTCGCCCGCGAGGTCGCCGACCAGCTGGCGTTCATGGACGGCGGCGTGGTCGTCGAGTCGGGGCCGCCCAGACAACTGCTGGCGGATCCGCAGCACGAGCGCACCAAGGCGTTCCTCTCGCGACTGCTCTGAGGGGGTTACGTCCCGGCGCGCAGCGCGATGCGCAGCTGTCCGAGCAGCACTTTGGCTGCCGGACTCGCGGGACGGTCGGTGCGCCAGACCAATGCGAGGCGCCCGCGCGGTTCCGGTTCGACGATCCGGACGGTCCGCACCCCGAAGGCCGCGGCCTCCTCGGTGCTGAGCGCGGGCACGACCGCGACACCGAGACCGCGCGCGGCCAAGCGCAGCAGCAGCGCGGGCGCCGCCGCCTCGTAGGCGATCGCGGGCTCGAATCCCGCCGCGGCGCATGCCCGCTCGAAGACGCCGCGGATTCCGGTGCCGGGGGTGAGACAGATCAGCGGACGATCCCGCAGCGCGGTCAGCGGGATCTCCGCGCCGTAGTCGAGGTCCGCCACCGCGACGGCGGCGACCACCGCGGTCTCCAGCACCACTTCGATGCCGATGCCCGGTTCGAGGTCCGCGCCGGTCATCCCGATCAGGGCGATGTCGAGATCACCCCGGCCGAGGGCGGCGAGCATCCGCTCGGAGGTGTCCTCGGTGAGGCTGATGCCGACCTCGGGGTGGTCCCCGTGGAATTCGGCGAGCACGGCGGCGACGTCGAACTCCTCGACCGCCGCTCCCGAGATCAGGCCGACTCGGACCTGACCCCGCAGCAACCCGCTGAACTCGTCCACCGTATGGGTGATCCGCTCGGCGGCGGCCAGCGCCGCCTGCGCGTGCCGCAGAACGGCGGCGCCCACTTCGGTCAGGGTCACCGTACGCCCCCCACGGTCGAGCAGCGGTTGGCCGAGTTCGCGCTCCAGCTGCCGGATCTGGGCGCTCAGGCCGGGTTGGGCCAGATGCAGCCGAGCCGCCGCGCGGGTGAAGCTCGCTTCCTGGGCGACCGTGACGAAGTACCGTAGCTGACGCAGCTCCATAATCGATCATTATAGGAACTAGAAGAACTATCTGTTTTACTTCTTCACCCTGGCCGGGCAGGGTCGAAGCCATGGGAAACAACGCCGCACAGATCGAAGAAAACAGCGACATCTTCACCGGCCCGGTCTTCCGCCCTGGCGACGACGGTTACGACGCGGAGATCGCCGGGTTCCAGACCGCCTACACCCATCGGCCCGCGCTGATCGTGGGCGCGGTGCACACCGAGGACGTGCGCGCGGCCGTGGAATACGCCGCGCGCCACGATCTGCCGATCGCCGTGCAGGCCACCGGCCACGGACTGTCGGTCGCCGCGGACGGCGGTGTGCTGATCAGCACCGGGCGCATGACCGACATCCGGATCGATCCGGTGCGCCGGACCGCGCATGTCCGCGCGGGAGTGCGGGCGGGCGCGCTGGTCGACGCGGCGGCCGAGCACGGACTGGCGCCGCTGAACGGTTCGTCGCCGTCGGTGGGCGTGGTCGGCTATCTGCTCGGCGGCGGCGTCGGTCTGCTCGCGCGCCGGTTCGGGTACGCGGCCGAGCACGTGCGATCGATCGAGCTGGTCACCGCCGACGGCCGGGTGCGCACGCTGACGCCGGACGACGAGTTGTTCGGCGCCGTACTCGGCAGCGGGGGCAACTTCGGCGTCGTGACCGCGCTGGAAGTCGGCCTGGTCCCGGTCACCACGGTGTACGGCGGACAGTTGGTGTTCGACACGCCGCTGGTCGAGCGGGCGCTGGACGCGTGGCGACGGTGGACCGCGACCGTGCCGGAGGACCTCACCTCGACGGTCACCATGCTCGCCTTCCCGGATATCCCCCAGGTGCCCGAGCCGCTGCGCGGACGGTACATCGCCTCCGCACGGATCGCTTACAACGGGCCCGCGGAAGAAGGGGAACGGCTGGTCGCGCCGCTGCGGGCGGTGGGGGAACGACTGAAGGACGATCTGCGCGAAATGCCGTACCCGGAGTCGCACACCATTCACAGCGACCCTGATCATCCACACGCCTATGCCGCTACCAACGCGCTACTCGGCGAATTCACCGAGGAGACGGCCGCTGCCCTGCTCGCCGCCGCGGGCCCGGATTCCGGGGCGGGCGCGGTCGTCGACGTCCGTCATCTCGGCGGGGCACTGGCCCGCCCGAGCGATGCCGGCATCGCCGTGGATCATCGCGAGGCCGCGTATGTCGTGCGAATCATCACCGGCCCCGAGGATGCCGCGACTCGCGCCGCGATCCGCGCCGCGCTGACGCCGTGGACGCTCGGGCACAGCCTCAATTTCCTCTACGGCGCGGGCGCCGAAGCGGACGAGGCGCAGACCCGCGCGGGTTACCGGCCCGACACCTACGCCCGGCTGGCCGCGCTCAAGGCCGAGCACGATCCGCGCAATCTGTTCCGCTTCAACCGCAACATCCGGCCGGAAGGCCGCTGATCGCACCGCCGCCGCGCCCTGGTGTGGCGCGGCGGCGTCATGCTATCTTCGTGATATCACTCTGATATTGGGAGAATGTCATGCAGTTTCGATCCGCGTTCCACGTCGACGGCTTTCTGGTGCTGCTCGGGTGGTTCGTGCTCACGGTCTTGTTCGGCGGCGGCGCGGCGCTCGGTTTCGCCGTGGGCGCCAGGGACGGCAACGGCTTCGCGGTGGCCGGTGCGGTGGCGGCGGTCGTCGTGGTCGTCGTCCTGCTGCTGCTCGCGACCGGGCTGACCGTGGTGAACCCGAACGAGGCCAAGGTGGTGCAGTTCTTCGGCCGCTACGTCGGCTCGGTGAGCGAGCCCGGCTTCTATTCCGTGCTCCCGCTGACCGACCGCAAGAGCATCTCGCTGCGCGTGCGGAACTTCGAGACCCAGAAGCTCAAGGTCAACGACGCCGACGGCAACCCGGTGGAGATCGCCGCGGTGGTCGTCTACCGGGTGGTGGACAGCTTCAAGGCGGCCTTCGCCGTCGACGACTACGAGGAGTACGTCGAGACCCAGTCCGAGGCGGCCGTCCGGCACCTGGCCACGACGCACCCGTATGACGCGCACGAGGCCGACCGCACCAGCCTGCGCGACGGCGCGGAGGTGGCCGGGGAACTGACCGTCGAACTGCGTGAACGCACCGAAATGGCGGGTATCGAGGTGCTGGAGGCGCGGATCACCCACCTCGCCTACGCGCCCGAGATCGCCCAGGCCATGCTGGTCCGCCAGCAGGCCGCCCAGGTGGTCGCCGCGCGGACCCGGATCGTCGAGGGCGCGGTCGGCATGGTCGGCTTGGCGCTGGAGCGGCTCGCTCAGGAGGGCATGGTGGAATTGGACGAGGAGCGCAAGGCGGCGATGGTGTCGAACCTGCTCGTCGTGTTGTGCGGTGACCGTCCCACCCAGCCCGTCGTCAACGCCGGTTCGCTCTACTCCTGAGGCGGGCTGCCCATGGCCGAGCGCAAGAAACTGCTGCTACGCCTGGACCCGGCCGTCCACGACGCCATCGCGAAGTGGGCGGCCGACGACCTGCGCAGCATCAACGCCCAGATCGAGTACGCGCTGCGCCTGGCGCTGGAGCAGGCCGGACGCAAACCGAAGTCGCAGTGACACGACCTCGATACCGATCAGAGATGGTGCCCCGGCCCGAGGGCGCGAAGACTTGCAAGGTGTCAGCAAATGTCCGGCCATCGGAACCGAAAGGGGAAATGATGACCACGGTCGTGCACATCGATGACACCGTCCGCGATTACGAGACGTGGAAGCCCGCCTTCGACGGTCTGGTGCAGTACTACACCGAGGCGGGAGCCCGCAACTGCCGGGTGGCGCGGTTCACGCACAACCCCAACCGGGTGCTCATCGAGCTGGACTTCGACACCATGGCGGAGGCCGAAGCCTTCCGGGACGGTCTGCACAAGCTGATCGACCTGCCGCGGACGCAGATGCTACTGGTCAGCCACGAGGTCTCCATCCTCGAGCTGGTCGATGACCGCCGCCTCACGGCCCGGGCTTCCTCGTGACGAAGATGGCCGTACCGGGGAAAAGCTCACCGCGCAGCGGGCTCCACTGCCCCCATTCGCGGTCGAGCCATTCCGGCCACTCCGGTTCGACGATGTCCTCCAGCACCAGGCCCGCCGCGACGATCTCCCTGACCCGGTCGCCGATGGTCCGGTGGTGCTCGACGTAGGTGGGCACGTCGTCGCCGTCGACCTCGACGTAAGGGGTGCGGTCGAAGTACGGGATGGTGGCGGTCAGGCCCGCCGGGCCGGGATCGTCCGGGAAGATCCAGCGCATCGGGTGGTTCACCGAGAACACCCAGCGCCCACCGGGGCGCAGCACTCGCGCGACCTCGCGCATCACCTGCGCCGAATCGGCGACGAACGGCACCGCGCCGAACGCCGAGCAGGCCAGATCGAACGACGCGTCCGCGAACGGAAGGGCCTCGGCGTCCGCCTGCACCAGCGGCACTCGCGGGCCGCCGCGCGCCATCACCGCGAGGCCCCGCTCGAGCATCCCGCGCGACAGGTCGAGCCCGACGGGACGCGCGCCCTGCCCCGCCAGCCAGCGCGAGCACGGAGCGGAGCCGCAGCCGATCTCCAGCACTGCTTTGCCGGTGACGTCGCCGAGGAATCTCATGTCGCCTTCGTGCAGGCCCTCCGGGCACCACACGAACTCGCCGCCGGGGGAGTCCACGCCGAGGAACTCCGCGTGCGTCTCGTGGTACTGCGCGGCGTCGGCGTCCCACCATCGCCTGCTGGCCAGTCTGCTGGCCGCCGATCCGATCCGGGTCCGCACCGTGCCCGTCGTTCCGAGCAGTGCGTTTGCTTGCGCATGGCGATCTTCCGACACGCCGATCAGACTATCGGCGTGGCGACCCGACCGGTTTGCCCGCCCGGACCGAGGTCGCGTACGCTGAACGCGCGAGTGTCTTCCGTACAGCCGTACCGAAGTTCAACCCGTGCTGAGTTTCACGCGCGTCGCGTGCGGTACGTTCCTAGTGTCCGTCTTCACACCTCGCGGTGAGATCGCAGCGTACCGAAAGTTCCAATGTCCGCAACCGACCACAATCCGTCCGGAGCAAACCGACATATGCCCACCACCGTCACCTCGCCGCAGGTAGCCGTCAACGACATCGGCTCCGCCGAGGATTTCCTCGCCGCCATCGACGCCACGATCAAGTACTTCAACGACGGCGACATCGTCGAAGGAACCATCGTCAAGGTCGATCGCGACGAGGTCCTGCTCGACATCGGTTACAAGACCGAAGGCGTCATCCCCTCTCGTGAACTCTCCATCAAGCACGACGTCGACCCCAACGAGGTCGTTTCCGTGGGCGATGAGGTCGAGGCCCTTGTTCTCACCAAGGAGGACAAGGAAGGCCGCCTGATCCTGTCGAAGAAGCGGGCGCAGTACGAGCGTGCGTGGGGCACCATCGAGGAGCTCAAGGAGAAGGACGAGGCCGTCAAGGGCACCGTCATCGAGGTCGTCAAGGGCGGCCTGATCCTCGACATCGGCCTGCGCGGCTTCCTGCCCGCGTCGCTGGTCGAGATGCGGCGCGTCCGCGATCTCCAGCCGTACGTCGGCAAGGAGATCGAGGCCAAGATCATCGAGCTGGACAAGAACCGCAACAACGTCGTGCTCTCCCGCCGCGCCTGGCTGGAGCAGACCCAGTCCGAGGTGCGCAGCGAGTTCCTGCACCAGCTGCAGAAGGGCCAGGTCCGCAAGGGTGTGGTCTCCTCGATCGTCAACTTCGGCGCCTTCGTCGACCTGGGCGGCGTGGACGGTCTGGTGCACGTCTCCGAGCTGTCCTGGAAGCACATCGACCACCCGTCCGAGGTCGTCGAGGTCGGCAACGAGGTCACCGTCGAGGTGCTCGACGTCGATCTGGACCGCGAGCGCGTCTCGCTGTCGCTCAAGGCGACCCAGGAAGACCCGTGGCGTCAGTTCGCCCGCACCCACGCGATCGGCCAGATCGTGCCGGGCAAGGTCACCAAGCTCGTTCCGTTCGGCGCGTTCGTCCGCGTCGAGGAGGGCATCGAGGGCCTGGTGCACATCTCCGAGCTGGCCGAGCGCCACGTGGAGGTGCCGGACCAGGTCGTGGCCGTCGGCGACGACGCGATGGTCAAGGTCATCGACATCGACCTGGAGCGTCGCCGGATCTCGCTGAGCCTCAAGCAGGCCAACGAGGACTACCACGCCGAGTTCGACCCGTCGAAGTACGGCATGGCCGACAGCTACGACGAGCAGGGCAACTACATCTTCCCCGAGGGCTTCGACCCCGACACCAACGAGTGGCTCGAGGGCTTCGACAAGCAGCGCGAGGAGTGGGAGGGCCGCTACGCCGAGGCGGAGCGTCGCCACAAGATGCACACCGCGCAGATGGAGAAGATGGCGGCCGACGCCGCGGCCGAGGCCGCGAACGGCGGCGGCGCGTCGAACTACTCCTCCGAGAGCGGTTCGCAGTCCTCCGCGGGCCAGGCCGAGCCCGCCGGCGGTTCGCTGGCCAGCGACGCCCAGCTGGCGGCTCTGCGTGAGAAGCTGTCCGGCAACGCCTGATCGGCAATAGGCTGAACGACTGTGCCCCAACCGGGATTCGGTTGGGGCACAGTCGTTTTTCGGTGAGTTTTTCAGTCGTTCTCGTGCCGTGAGGCTTTCGTCGTGCCGCGTTGCACTCGTGGCGCGTGAGCGGGCGGCCGTAGCGCCTCATGTGGCGCCACCATCTGGGCCGTGGTGAGCGCGACGACCTGAATCTGCTCGAGCCGCAACCCGAGCGAGGCCAGCCGGGCGATGACGCCCAGCCGATGTTCCGGCAAGCCGGGGCGAATCACCAGCGGTTCCCGCTCCGATCGACGCAGAACGTAGGCTCGACGTTCGGCGTCGAACCGCACGGGAACACCGTCCCGGATCGCCCGGTAAGCGGCCAGATCCAGTGTGTTGTGCCGGATCGGGTCGATCAGCAGCGACTCGACGAATTGCTCCGCCTGCCGCAGGAACGGCTCTTGGTCCGACGGGTCCAGATGCTCGATCCGCTGGGCCACGCGGTACCGGTAATCCTCCGCGGCGGGGCGCAGCAGGGCACGGTGCCGCTCGATCTCCGCCGCGAAGGCCACGAGCTCTTCGTGGTCCACGGTGAGACGGTCGGGCGTCGAAGCAAGGACGTCGGGCATGGTGACCCCTATCTCTCGGGTTGCGGATTACTTTGTGTGGCAACCTGATCGACGTCCGACATCCCTTATTGTGCCGGAGGGGTCCGACAGAAACCGTGCGCGGCGCCCGGCTGTTCGCCCGTAGGCTCCGGATTGTTCGGCAGGCGACTCCCGCCTCAGTAGCCCACGGTGAAGCGGCGCTGAACGAAACGCGGCTGCTCGGCCTCGTCGATGAGGGCGACCGCCACGTCTTCGGCGGAGAGGTCTCCGCCGCCGACCAAGAGTTGATCGCCGCCGATCCGGAAGCGACCGGTGCGCTCGCCCGGAGCGATCCGCCCCGAGGAGGGGCTCAGGTAGGTCCAATTGCGGTTGGACAGCCGATAGATGTTCAACGCGTCGCGCAATGCGCGCACCACCCGCGCGTAGTCCGCGGGAACGTCG
The DNA here is from genome assembly GCF_047200615.1 of Nocardia sichangensis. Lineage (NCBI taxonomy): Bacteria > Bacillati > Actinomycetota > Actinomycetes > Mycobacteriales > Nocardiaceae > Nocardia > Nocardia sichangensis. The sequence goes on along the minus strand of NZ_JBJZOK010000011.1, from coordinate 106,451 downwards.
AGCACTTCGGTGAGGGTGCGAGTGAAATCGTCTCCGGTGTCCAGTAATTGGATGCCGGGCGCGACTTCCAGGCTGCCCGCCCCGCCCACCGCGATCAGCCGGACGCGCGGCTGCCGGTCGAGCGCGGCGACCATCGCCCGCGCGCCCGCCACGAAGTCGTCCGCTCTGGCGATGGTGTCGGCGATGCCGTGCCCGGCGTTCACCGCGCTCACGACGACGTCGAGCCCGGCTATGGCCTCGGCGATGCTGTCGGTATCCAGCCAGTCGGCCACCGCCCACGTCGCGCTCCCCCCGCGGGTCGGGACACGCGCCGCGTCGCGAGTGAACGCGGTGACCCGGTGCCCCCGCCGCAGCGCTTCGGTGACCACGCGCGACCCGATGACGCCGGTCGCCCCGAAAACTCCGATGTCCACCATTCTCCTTAGCAATGTTCATTTACTACACGCCGTTCAGTAACAACACGGCAGATAGTACCCAAACGCTGTAGGGTGTCAACCGTGGCCGAGATCGTGAGAAGTCGCCGGGAGCGCCTGCGCGCCCAGACGCTGGAGGACATCACGACGATCGCGATGCGGCTGCTCGCCGAGGGCGGTCCCGACGCGATCTCGCTGCGCGCCATCGCTCGCGAAATGGGCATGACGGCGGGCGCGATCTACGGCTACTTCGCCACCCGCGACGACCTGATCTCCACCCTCATCTCGGACGTCTACACCGCCTTGGTCGACCGGCTGGAAGCGGCGCGCGACGCCGTTCCGGCGGCGGATCCGGCCGGACGCATCATGGCCTGGGCCGAGGCCGTGCGCGCCTGGGCAATCGAACGGCCCGCCGAATTCCGGCTCATCTACGGCGATCCGGTGCCCGGTTATCGGCCGCCGCCGGGCGGACCCGCCGGCGCGGCCGAATTACGCGCCTGTACCGGCCTGGTCGGTCTCGCGGCCGCCGCGTGGCCACGGGCCGCGGCTACCCAGTCCGCGGGTGACTGCACGTGGTCCGACTTCGACGCGAGCTTGGTCGACCATGTCCGGTCCGACTTCCCGGATCTACCTCCCGACGCGCTCGCCCTCGCCCTGCGTCTGTGGGGCCGGATGCACGGCCCGATCGCACTGGAGGTGTACGGCCACCTGCGTCCACAGTCGCAGGACCCGGGGAAACTGTTCCGCGCCGAGATGCGCGACCTGGTTCGTTCGCTCGGCTTCTAGCCCGTCGGGTTCGGCGGCGGTTCCGCAGCGGCGTCGCGGAGCTCGGACGGTCTAGCGTGCCGGTCGTGTTCCCTCGTGCGATCCTGGTTCGGCGGGGCCGTGCGCGATGTCGTGAAAGGCGTTGCGCAGCAAGGCGATGATGCGCTGCGGCGGCGCGTCGCGCAGACCATCGAGTTCGAGCAGATGACGGCCGATCACCACGCCGATGGTGAGGGCTCCCAGCAATCCGGCGCGCAGGTCCGCCTCGTCGTCGCGCAACTGCCCGGCCGCTTCCCGCTGTCGCGCGGTCATGGCCGCGCGTACCTCGTCGGCGGCGTCCGGGTGGGTGAGCATCGAGCGGATCGCCGCCAGCGTGTTGACCGGCTGGTCGGCGAGCTTGATGGCGAGCGCGTCGAGCAGGAGTTCGGCGACCTGCTCCGGCGTCCCGGTGATCGGGTGGTCGTCGGCGAAGACCGCGACCCGCGCGAACAAATTCTCTTTCGATCCGAAATAGCGCATCACCAGGCTCGGATCGGTGTCCGCCTCCGTCGCGACGGCCCGGATGGTCGTCCGGTCGTAGCCGATCTCCGCGAACAACCGGCCCGCCGCCGCCAGGATCCGTTCCTCTGTGTTGCGGCGCTGCTGGGCTCGGGTGGGAGTGGCATCCATGAATTCAGTCTACGTGCGTTGACTCAAAGGCCGCGCAGGGGTAGCTTTCGGTCTACAACTGTTGACCGAATTGGAGAGTGAGGTGGTAGCGATGTGGTCCACTGTCGCCCTGGCCCTCGGTGCCGGGGTCCTGGGAGTGAACGCCGTTCCGCATTTCGTGAAAGGGATGATGGGGGAGGAGTTCCCGAACGTCACGGGTAACGCGCCCGTGCGCAACTCCGTGGCCGGATTCCTCGGACTGCTGCTGACGGCGCTGCTGGTGTACTGGGCCGACTTGGCGAGTCATCCATGGGTCGGTGCGGTGAGCATCGGCATCGGAGGCCTGAGCATGGCGGTCTTCCACGGTCTGGGTGGGGCTTACCGCCTCAATACCGCACTCGGGCTGCCGAATCCGCCTCGGCAGATGCACGCGGGTACGACTGCCTGACCCCGCGTTCCGGGCTGGTGCGGCTTCGGCGAGGCATCCGATGAGGTGTCTCGCCGTCGCCGGTCCATGAATTCAGCGAGCCGGTGCCGGAGCGGTGCCGGCTTTCGCTGTGATGCCGAGTGCCGCGAGGATCGCCGCCACCGCGAGAATCGCCGAGCTGATTTCGAATGCGAGCCGGAATCCCTGGGTGAGTGCGGATTCGGTGGAGATCCCGGACTCGAGCAACGCGGTGCTGCGGCTGATCGCGACGGTGCTGAGCACGCCGAGCCCGAACGCGCCGCCGAGCTGTTGCGTCGTCGTCACCAGTCCGGAGGCCAGTCCGGTGATGTCCTCGTGGGTTTCACCGACCGCCGCGATGGTGATCGACACGAACGCCAAGCCCATTCCGAACCCGGCGGCCAGCATGCCCGGCAACAGCTCGAGATAGCCTCCCGTGGGTGACAGCCGCGACAGCGCGAGCATGCCGAGACCGCAGGCGACCATCGCGGTGGTCAGAACCCAGCGGACGCCCAAACGTGGAGTGAGGGCCGCCGAAGTCGCGAAGCCCGCGATCACCAACGCGCAGAACGGCAGCCAGGCCGCTCCGGTTCGGGCCGGGCTGTAGTGCATGACCTGCTGCAGGTGGAGGGTGAGGAAGAACAACATCGACAGGATCGCCGAGCAGAACAGGACGTTGGCCGCGTTGGCGACCGCCCGATCCCGATCGCGGAAGAACGACAAGGGAATCAGGGGGGACGCGTGGCGCCGTTCGCGAACGAGGAACGCGAGCAGCAGCGCGAGACCCGCACCCAGCCGGAACGCCGTCGCGGCGAAGGATGCTCGGCCGCTGTCGATCAGCCCGTAGTCGAACGCCGCGACCGCCGCGGTGATCAGGGCTGCGCCGAGCCCGTCGATGCGCGGCCGCACGGCCTCGCTCCGGGTTCCCGTCTCGACCAGTCGTGGGATGGCGACCAGGGCGATCAGCGCCACCGGCACGTTGATGAAGAAGCACCATCGCCAGCTCGCGTACTGAGTGATGACGCCGGAAAGCACCACGCCGAGCGTGGCAGCCAAGCCGCCGAGGCCGGCCCAGATGCCCAAGGCGCGACTTCGTGCCCGTGGGTCGGTGAACAATCCCGCGACGATGCTCAGCGCGGCCGGACTGGCGAGAGCGCCGCCGATGCCCTGACCCGCGCGGCTCGCCACCACCATCAAACCGTTCTGCGCGAGGCCGGTGGTCAGTGACGCGACCGCGAACACGGTGACGCCCACCAGGAAGACGCGCTTGCCGCCGAACAGGTCGGCGCAACGTCCGCCGAAGATCAGGAACCCGCCGAACAGCAGGAGGTAGGCGTTGACGATCCAGGTCAGGTCGCTTTCGGACATGTGCAGCGAGCGCTGGATGGTGGGCAGTGCGACGTTGACCACGGTGTCGTCGAGATTCAGCATCATCTGCACCGAGCACAACAGCGTCAACGCCAGATAGCCGGACCTCAGGCCGGGGCGCGGTGCGATCGTCGAAGTAGTCATGGTTCCTTCATTGGTGGTGTACCACTATTACCGAGCTATGGTGACATCCGATTTAATGGTGGTCAACCACTAATTAGTGTGCCGTGGGTAGGCTGTGCCGGTGAGCGAACCGCAAGAGGTGCCGAGCATGGCGGAGTTGGTCGACGTGCTGCAGCGCGCGGTCGGGCTGGTGCGTGCGCATTTCGCCGCTGCCACAGCGCGTTTGGGCGTGACCCCGGCGCAGGCCAAGGCGCTGGGGCGACTGGCTACGCCCATGACGCCGAAGGATCTCTCCCGTCAGTTGGGTGCCGACCTGTCGAATACCGCGACCATGGTGGACCGCTTGGAGGCGCTGGGCTTGGTGCGCAAGGAGGTGCACCCCACCGATCGCCGCGCGCGCCTGCTGACTCTCACCGAGCGGGGAGAGGAACTCCGGAGAACTCTCGATCGAGAGGTGTTCGACAACGTGCCCGCACTGGCCGTGCTCGACGAACCGGAGCGCAGGCAACTGTACGGGCTGCTGCGCCGCGTGACGTCGGGCTGAGCGCCGCGAGAGACCCGCTAGCCCGGCTCGCTGCGGATGGTTTGCCAGGAGACGCACCACATCGAGAATCCGAAAGGCTTCGGCCGCTGGTGAAAGGCGATATCCCGCTGGCGATAATGCCGGGAATTCGGTTGTCGGCGCTTTTGGGACCGTTCAGTGGGTCGAGTTGCGCGAGAAGCGGTGGAAACGGCGGCGGTTTCGGAGATGTTTTTCTCTCGTTCCGGTGACGGTCACGAATCGAAACCGAGTGCATGCCGTGGCGGCGCACGGCTTCGTCACCGAATCGGAGGAGAACTTTCGTAATTATTTACGATGTCGCCCGGGCATCCGGGCCGCTCGGAGTTCGCGCTCGGGGAGGCACGGCTTATTCGGGGACGGTCGGCGCGGAGTTCCGCCGGAAGCGAGTTCACTGTCGCGGCCCGCGATCGATCTTGCATCTGTACTTACATTCTGTCCGGCCGATGTCGCGCACCGGGAACCGCGCTCACCGTTGGCACGCAAAACAGTGGCCCAGCCTTGGCGAGAGGCTGGGCCACTTCGAGCTCGGGTTCAGCTTGCGGTAGCAGGTACCCACCGGACCGCGGGTGCGGCCGGACGGTTCCGCATGGCAGCGAAACTGTGCCGCGCGGGACTGATGAACGCGGTGAACCAAGAGCGACGGTGCTCGGCGAGCGCCGCCGCGACAGCGGGGATCTGAATGCAGTGCACTCGCCCCGCCATGCCCAGGCGGTGGCGACCCGCCCGGTTGATTCTGGTGCCCAATGGTGTTCCTTTGCTTCGCTGGTGTCGGCCTGGATCGCCACGGCGAAGATTAGCGGAACGAAACTGATCGGCAGAGTATTTTGCCCGAGTAATTGCCTCGGCGTGTCGGAAAGTCGTCGCGGCCGAACCGTAAACATCCGGAATTGTTGCGAATCGGTCTCGGCGCTGTCACGGATCGGGCAAATGGCTTCCCGGGCGGTGGAATACGCGACCGCATCGGGTAATCGGCCGGATCGCCCGTCGACGGGCCGGGCCTACGAGGCGGACCGTCGCCGACGCGTTCGGGGCAGCACAGGCTCCTGCCAGGCCCGGATGCGAGACTGGTCGAATGTTACGAATCGGCCTCACCGGAGGCATGGGAGCGGGGAAGTCGACGGTGGCTCGCGCACTGGCCGACCTCGGCGCGGTGGTCATCGATTCCGACCTCATCGCCAGGGAGGTGGTCGAGCCGGGCACCGAGGGACTCGCCGCGCTGGTGGAGGCGTTCGGCGCAGGCATCCTCGCCGCGGACGGCAGTCTCGACCGGCCCGCCCTGGCCGCCGCGGCCTTCGGTGACGACGCGGCGCGCGCGAGACTGAATTCGATTGTGCACCCGCTCGTCGGAAAACGTACCGCGGAATTGATCGCGGCCGCACCCGCGGACGCCGTTGTGGTGCAGGATATTCCGCTTCTGGTGGAAAACGGCCTGGCGCCGTTGATGAATCTCGTGCTCATCGTCGACGTCGACGCGGAAACGCGAATTCGCCGTTTGGTGGAATTCCGTGGTGTCGCCGAATCCGATGCGCGTGCGCGTATTTCGGCGCAGGCCACCGACGAGCAGCGCCGAGCCGTTGCCGATGTATTGCTGGACAACAGTGGCGCGCCGGGTGAGGTCGAGGCGGAGGTACGCGCGCTGTGGGCGGAGCGCCTGGTGCCCTTCGAGCGCAACCTGCGCGCCGGGACGCCCGCGCGACGCGGTGACATCCGGCTGGTGCCCGCCGATCCGGCCTGGCCCGCGCAGGCGCAGCGGCTGATCGCCCGGCTGTGGGTGGCCTGCGGCAGCGCCGCCTCCCGGATCGACCACGTCGGTTCCACGTCTGTGCCGGGCCTGCCCGCCAAGGACGTCATCGATCTGCAGATCACGGTCGCCGACCTGGCCGCCGCCGACGGCCTGCGCGATGCCATCGCCGCCGCGGGATTCCCGGCGCGGCCGGAGAGTACCCAGGACAATCCCAAGCCGACGCCGCAGGACCCGGCGGGCGTCGACACCGCGCTGTGGAGCAAGCGCTTCCACCAGAGCGCCGACCCCGGCCGGCTGGCCAACGTGCACGTGCGCGTCGAGGGTTCGCCGGGGCAGCAGTACGCGCTGCTGCTGCGGGATTGGCTGCGCGCCGACGCCGGGGCTCGCGCGGAGTATCTCGCCGTCAAGCGTGAGGGTGAAGCCAAGGCGGCAGGGCTGACGGGTGCGGAGGCCACCGCCGCCTACCTCGACGTCAAAGAGCCCTGGTTCGACGCCGCGTATCCGCGGGCGCTCGCTTGGCGGGAGTCGTCGGCGCCTTAGCCGCTCCGGCCCCGGCCGTCCGCCGCGCCGATCGGGTCGGGTGTGCGCAGGTCCGGTACTACAGCCAGGTCAAGGTGATGTCCATGGTCTCCAGCCAGCCCTCGAAGGTGTGACCGTTCGCGGCGATGCCGTCGATGGCGGCGGTGGCGTGCTGCACCGCCGCCTCGGCGTCGGCGAGGCTGATCAGGCCCGCGGCGTGCGCGGCGATCAGCTCGTCGACGTCGAGCAGCTGCGTCTCGCGTGCGGAGCGCACGACGATGTCGAGGTAGTGATCGACGGACTTCCACTTCTTCGGGGCGACCGGCGTGAATTCACCGATGTCGAGGTAATAGTCCTGGTCGCGCCGATGCGCGGGCAGGTAGTGGAAGATGGTCGCGCGCAGGTGCAGCTTCGGCAGCAACCAGGACTCGATGTAGTGGAACTGCGGGTGATCCGAGGTGCGCGCCATGTACAGGCCCCACGGCTCGACGTGGTACTTCTCGACCGGGCGCACGAAGCCTTTCGGATCCGTGTTCGTCAGGTCCGCGAGGTTGAAGTACTCGACTTTGGGCCGGTGCACGTCGACGATGGGTGCCTGCGTCATGCATCAAGAATCTACCGCCGTTCCCGGCGCGTCGAGCCGGAGGCAGTAATCCGCGGGCTACATCCAGGTGAGGGTGATGCCGTGGGTGGCGAGCCAGCCCTCCACGCGGTGATCGTGCGCGGCCAGCCCGTCCAGCACGGCCGTGGCCCGCTCGAACGCCCGGTGCGCCTGCGCCGTCTCGACCAGTCCCGCGGCATGCGCGGCGAGCAGTTCGTCGACGCCGAGCAGTTCGGCGGTGCCGCCGCGGCGCACGGCGATGGACAAGTACTGGTCCACCGCCTTCCAGCGTTTCTGGCCGACCCGGCTGAACTCGCCGACGTCGAGGCGGTAGACCGGTTCCCGGTGGTGTGCCGGGTTGGTCCGCGCCAGCGTCGCGCGCAACGAGAGTCCCGGCAGCAACCAGGATTCGAGGTAGTGCGAATCCGGTCCGCCGACCCGGCGGGCCATGTACAGGCCCCACGGCTCGACGTGGAAGCGGTCGACCTGGCGGACGAAGCCCTTGGCGTCGGTGTTGCTGAGTTCGGCCAGATTGAAGAACTCCACCCGCGGCCGGTGCGGCGCCGGTCTGACGGGAGCGATCGGCCCTGGTGGGGCGGCCATGACGGCGCCGGCGACGGAGGGAACCACCGCGCGGATGTCTCTGGCGACGTACCCGGCGATGCCGGTCACAGCCGGCACGGCGACGAGCAATGGAATCAGACCGCTCATGGCTTTTGTCCTTCACCACGTCCGAACAACCAGATCAGGTTACACCTGGGTCGGGGTGCTCGCGCGGTTCGCGATAAGGTGTTCTTCCACACGAAACCTGTTGCCGCAACGGACATTTCGGACATGTAACCGTTCGCGCCGAGCGCGGGTACGTGGGCTGTGAGGATGCGGTCGAGCGCAGGCCGCACGGCGAACTCCGTACCGGCGAGGATGATAGGAGCGGGCTCGCACCGCTTCATCGAAAGTCGTTGAAATCATTCGCTTTCGGTGTACCCACCGCGCGGTGTCGCTTATCCCCTTCTTCTCGATGGCCGACAGGCGGCTCGATCGCGTCCGTGCGTATCGGTGGCACGCGAACTCGGGAACTTTCGGCGAACGACCGGCCGGCGACCGCTTTCGGTGTGATCGGTTTCACAGCGCCGAAGCGTGGGGCATCACCCGGCTCGTGACCGTCCGTTGTCCACGGGAACCTGTCGGTGGGTGGGCCTAGGCTGGTGAGCATGGCATTCGCAACCGAGATTCCGGCGGAGGGCTTCGAGGACAGGGCCGCCGAGCAGCCGCTCGCGCACTCGGAGTTCCGCCCGGTCGGCGAGATCGAGCGCGTCGGCGGCCGGTTCGAGGTGGTCAGCGAGCACCAGCCCGCGGGCGACCAGCCTGCCGCGATCGCCGAACTGGAGCGCAGGATCACCGCGGGGGAACGCGACGTGGTGCTGCTCGGCGCCACCGGTACGGGCAAGTCGGCCACCACGGCCTGGCTGATCGAGCGGTTGCAGCGGCCGACGCTGGTGATGGCGCCGAACAAGACGCTCGCCGCCCAGCTGGCCAACGAACTGCGCGAGATGCTGCCGAACAACGCCGTCGAGTACTTCGTCTCCTACTACGACTACTACCAACCCGAGGCGTACATCGCGCAGACCGACACCTACATCGAGAAGGACAGCTCGATCAACGACGACGTCGAGCGGCTGCGCCATTCGGCGACCTCGAGCCTGCTGTCCCGGCGCGATGTGGTGGTGGTCGCCTCGGTGTCGTGCATCTACGGCCTCGGCACGCCCCAGTCGTATCTCGACCGGTCGGTGCAGCTGCAGGTCGGCACCGAGATCGATCGGGACGCGCTGCTGCGGCTGCTGGTCGACGTGCAGTACACCCGCAACGACATGGCGTTCACCCGCGGCTCGTTCCGGGTGCGCGGCGACACCGTGGAGATCATCCCGTCCTACGAGGAACTCGCCGTTCGCATCGAGTTCTTCGGCGACGAGATCGAGGCGCTGTACTACCTGCACCCGCTCACCGGCGACGTCGTCCGTCAGGTCGACATGCTGCGGATCTTCCCCGCCACCCACTACGTGGCGGGCCCGGAGCGGATGGAGCGCGCGGTGCACGACATCGAGGCCGAGCTGGAGGACCGGCTCGCCGAGCTGGAACGTCAGGGCAAGCTGCTCGAGGCGCAACGGCTGCGCATGCGCACTCAATACGACCTGGAGATGATCCGGCAGGTCGGCTTCTGCTCCGGCATCGAGAACTACTCCCGCCACATCGACGGCCGCCCGGCCGGTTCGGCGCCCGCGACGCTGCTGGATTACTTCCCGGAGGACTTCCTGCTCGTCATCGACGAGTCGCACAACACCGTCCCGCAGATCGGCGGTATGTACGAGGGCGACATGTCCCGCAAGCGCAACCTGGTGGAGTACGGCTTCCGGTTGCCGTCCGCGGTGGACAACCGGCCGCTGACCTGGGAGGAATTCGCCGATCGGATCGGGCAGACGGTGTATCTGTCGGCGACTCCCGGTCCGTACGAACTCGGGCAGACCGGTGGCGAGGTGGTCGAGCAGGTCATCCGGCCGACCGGCCTGGTCGATCCGCAGGTCGTGGTGAAGCCGACGAAGGGGCAGATCGACGATCTGATCCACGAGATCAGGCAGCGCACCGAGCGTGACGAACGGGTCCTGGTCACCACACTCACGAAGAAGATGGCCGAGGACCTCACCGACTACCTGCTCGGGCTGGGGGTCCGGGTGCGCTATCTGCACTCCGAGATCGACACCTTGCGCCGCGTCGAGCTGCTGCGGCAGCTGCGGCTCGGCGAATACGACGTGCTGGTGGGCATCAACCTGCTGCGCGAGGGCCTCGACCTGCCCGAGGTGTCGCTGGTGGCGATCCTCGACGCGGACAAGGAAGGATTTCTCCGCAGCACGACCGCGCTGATCCAGACGATCGGGCGCGCGGCGCGCAACGTCTCCGGCGAAGTGCACATGTACGCGGACAAGATCACCGACTCGATGCAGTTCGCCATCGACGAGACCGAACGCCGCCGCGCGAAACAGATCGCCTACAACGAGGAAATGGGCATCGATCCGAAGCCGCTGCGCAAGAAGATCGCCGACATCCTCGATCAGGTGTACCGCGAGGCCGACGAGACCGAGGTGGAGGTCGGCGGCTCCGGACGCAACGCCAGCCGGGGCAGACGCGCGCAAGGCGAGCCGGGGCGGGCGGTGAGCGCGGGCGTGTACGAGGGCCGCGACGTCAAGTCGATGCCGCGCGCCGAACTGGCCGATCTCGTGAAGGAACTCACCGCACAGATGATGAACGCGGCTCGGGAGTTGCAGTTCGAACTCGCCGGGCGGTTACGCGACGAGATCGCGGATCTGAAGAAGGAATTGCGCGGCATGGACGCCGCCGGGTTGAGTTGATCCGGGGCGCAGCGGCGCTGCCTCCGCGGTCCGTTCCCGGAACGACCGCGGAGGCAGCCGAGCCGTCAGGCCTGGGTGGCCATCCATTCGTTCACCCGGCGCTCGGCCTCTTCGCGCGAGACGTCCTCGACCTTGGTGAGCACCACCCAGCGGTGCCCGAAGGGATCGATCACCACGCCGAACCGGTCGCCGGTCACGAAGGTCTGCGGCTCCTCGACCTTGCGGGCGCCGTGTTCGACGGCGCGCCGCACTACGGCGTCGACATCGGGGCAGTAGTGCACGATCGAGGTGTGCACCCACTCGCCGTTCGGCGCCAGCACGCCGTTGTCCGGGATGGGCAGCCCCATCTGCAGGGTCGAGTCGCCGATCTTCAGTTCGGCGTGCGCGGGCTGCCCGTCGGGCATGTCGTTGCGAGTGACGACCTCGGCCTCGAAGACGGCGGTGTAGAAATCGATCGCTTTGTTGCCGTCGCCGACCGCGAGGAAACAGGTGATCGAGTGGTAGCCATCGGCAATGGGATTCACTGTGTTCGTCATGACCACTACTTTCGCCGGTCCGGGCCCCCGGGTCTTGTAAGAAAGCGACACCGTGCCGCGTAGCGCCGAATCATCCGCCGCCGAGCCGCCGCAGCCCCGCAATCCCTTCGCGCCCGAGGACACGAAGGGCATTCTGCATCCGGACGAGCAGGCGAAGCATCGCTCTCTGGTTCGCTTGCCGCCGGGTCCCGCGGTCGACCGCTACATCGAGTGGTACTGGGCGGTGAGCTGGGATCTGCGGGGCAGGCCGCCGTACCGGGCGGAGGTCCTGTCCTATCCGAGCGTGAACGTCACCTTCGAGCGATCCGAAACGCGCACCGGCGGATTCGTCAACGGCGTGACCACCACGAAATTCATCCGCGAACTCAGCGGGCTCGGGGAGACGTTCGGCATCCGCTTCCGTGCGGGCGGATTCGGCGCGTTCACCGGCCTGGATGTCGGCTCGTTCCGCGATCGCGCCGTGCCACTCGCCGACGTGCTGCCCGACGCCGCGAACTTGACCGAACGCGTGCTGGACGCGCCGACTGTCGAGCGGCGTCGCCACATCGTCGAGGAATACCTCGCCGACCACCCCGCGGTCGAGGACCCGACCTATCGGTCGGTGCTGCGCATCATCGACGCCATGGCCACCGACCAGGAGCTCACCAGGGTCGATCAGATCGCCGAGCGGTTCGATGTGCCCGCCCGCACGCTGCAGCGCATGTTCCGCCGCTACGTCGGCGCGGGGCCGAAATGGGTGCTGCGGCGCTATCGATTGCAGGACGGCGCCGATCTGCTCGCGAAAGGCCGTACCGAGGATCTCGCCGCGTTGGCCGCGGAACTGGGCTATTTCGACCAGGCCCATTTCTCGCGTGAGTTCACCGCGGAAGTGGGTATGGCACCCCTGGAATACGCCAAGAATTCCCTACGTCTCCGGAACGAGGTCACCGCCAAGGTCATCCCGGCGAGGGCTTAGTTGCCGGACAGCCGACGAGGAGCTGGACATGGATGTCGTGGTGTTGATCGGACGAGTGTTGTTCGCGCTGCTGTTCCTGGCCTCCGCCCTCGGGCATTTCACTCAGACCGAGGCGATGGCGGGGTACGCGCGGAGTAAGGGCGTCCCGATGGCGAAGGCCGCAGTGTTCGGCTCGGGGGCGCTGTTCCTGCTGGGCGGCCTCAGCGTGCTGTTGGGCATCTGGGCCGACCTCGGTTCGCTGCTGTTGGTAGTCGCGCTGCTGCCGACGGCGGCCGTGATGCACCGGTTCTGGCAGGAGTCCGATCCGCAGACCAGACAGGGCGAGATGATCCATTTCAACAAGGACGTCGCCCTGGCGGGCGCCGCCCTGATGCTGTTCGCGTTCTTCGCGCACGTCGACGAACTCGGATTGACCATCACCGGTCCGCTTTTCGACCTCTAGTCCGCGCTCCGCGCGCTAATATTGCGCGTCCTTTTCACCGCAGGAAGAAGAAGCCATGGACATCATCGGAGCGATTCTCGGCATATTCTGGGCAAACTATCGGCAGTGGCCGTAGCCGCACGGTAGTCCGGGCCCGATCGGTCCGTTCCCGGCACGTGATCAACGTGCGGGGCGGACCGATCTTCGTGTGACGGACCTGGCTCTGTGATGAATATCCCAGGCCCGCAACGGCGTTGAAGGCCGTTGTGGCACATCACAAGTTTAGTTCTCCGAAATTGCGTCTGCCCTGGTTGGTCCGGCCCTTCCGGTATTCCCTGGCGAATACGCGGCGGGAATGGCCGGACGGCCCCGGTGTGATGTCTTGCGATTTCTGAAATTTCCGCACCGATTGCCGCTATGGTCGACCCCAGTCGCCGCGCCGGCGCGCCGTCGAACCAGAGGCGAACCCGTGCGCAGCACCCGACACACCGCATAGTTGGAGGAGAAATGACCGCCTACCGGACCATTGTCGTCGGTACCGATGGCTCGGACTCGTCGTATGTCGCCGTCGAGAAGGCAGGGGCGCTGGCCGGTGTGTCCGGCGCGACCCTGGTCGTGGCCTGCGCGTACTACCCGACCGACGACCGCGATGTCGCCGCCGCGGCCGACGTGCTCAAGGAGGAGGCTTACCAGGTACGCGGTTCCGCGCCGACCAATGAGATCCTGCGCGTCGCCAGGGACAAGGCGATCGCGGCGGGTGCGGCCGACATCGTCGAGCGCGCCATCGTCGGCGAGCCGGTGGAATCGCTGCTGGCGCTGGTCAAGGAGGTCGACGCCGATCTGCTGGTCGTCGGTAACCGGGGCCTGAACACCCTGGCCGGACGGCTGCTCGGCTCGGTGCCCTCCGATGTGGCGCGCAAATCGCGCTCCGACGTCCTGATCGTGCACACCGTGCGCTGAGTCCCGCCTCGGCCGAAAGGCTCCGTGCCCACCGCGAACAGCGTTGTGGCACGGAGCCTTTCGTCTTCCGGTGCGTCGGTGATCAGCGCAGCCGGTCGAGCACGGCGGGCAGGTCCGCGCTGTGCACCACGCCGAGCCGCTGGGTGGCGCGGGTCAGCGCGACGTACAGATCGTTGAGGCCACGCGGCGATTCGTCGAGGATGTCCCGCGGTTCCACCAGATAGACCGCGTCGAACTCCAAACCCTTCACCTCGTGCACGGTCAGCACGCGCACCGATTCGCCCGCGAGGTCGGCCAGCGGTGCCACCAGCGCCTGCGGCGCGATCACCGCCGTGGTCCCCGGCCCCGTCTCGGTGGCGACCAGCCGGGCGACCTCCGCGTGCACGTCGCCGGGCTCGACCCGGTACGCGCGCGGCGCGACGCCGGTCTCGCGGACCGAGCGCGGCGCGGTCGCCGTCGGATCGATGGCGGCGAGGACGTCGGCGGCTACGTCCATGATCTCCGCGGGGGTGCGGTAGTTGACGGTGAGTTCGGTCAGCTTCCACCGGGCCGCGACGTAGGGCTCCAGCATCCGCTGCCACGACGACGTGCCCGCCGGGTCGCCGGTCTGCGCGACGTCGCCGACCACCGTCACCCACCGGTTCGGGATGCGCCGCATCACCATGCGCCAGGCCATCTCCGACAGCTCCTGCGCCTCGTCCACGATCACGTGGCCGTAGGTCCAGGTGCGGTCGCCCGCAGCGCGCTCCGCGGTCGTCTGCCGGGTGCGGAAGTCCTGACGTTCGGCCAGCTGGCCGGCATCGATCAGGTCGTAGGCCATCAGAATCTCGGGATCGAGGTCGTCCTCCAGATCCTGGGGCGCGGAGCCGGTGAGGATGTCGAGGGCGTCCTGCGCCTCGGCGAGCTGGGCGCGCCAGCGGCGGCGGGCGCGTTCGCGTTCCTCGGTGTCGTCCACGCCGAGCAGTTCGGCCAGCTCGTCCAGCAGCGGTGCGTCCGCCGGACTGAACCGCCCGTCGTCCGGCCGGAGCAGTTCGGCGCGGTCGGCCGGGTCCAGCGAGCTGGCGGCCCGGTCCAGTCGCTTCGGGTCGGCGAGCAGGTCGGCCAGGACATCCTGCGGGGACAGGATCGGCCACAATTTCGCGATCGCCGCCTGGATCTGCGGGTCGGCGCGCATCTCGTCGCGGATCTCGGTGAGATCGGCCGAGCTGAGCAGACTGGGCCCACCGGAGAGGTCGGCGCCCATGGTCGCGGCGAGCTGATCGGTCAGCGCATCGACCACCGAGGCGGCGAAGATCGGCCGCGCCAGGTTGTGCGGGCGGCGCGAGGAACGGGCGCGGCCACGGGCCTTCGTGGCGATCTTGCGATCCAGCGTGACCGGATAGCCGTCGAAGCCCAACCGGATCGGTTCGGCGGGCACCTCCTGACGGTCGCGCACGGCCTGCTTGAGCACCTCGAGTATCGTCAGCGACCCCTTGATCTCGCCCGCGCGCAACGAGTCCTCGCGCGCGGCCCGGACGCCGGGGTACAGATCGCCGATGGTGGACAGCAGCACGCCGGTTTCGCCGAGCGACGGCAGCACCTGCCCGATGTAGTCCAGGAAGGTGGCGTTCGGCCCGATGATCAGCACGCCGCTCTTGGCCAGCTGCTGCCGATAGGTGTAGAGCAGATACGCCGCCCGGTGCAGCGCGACTGCGGTCTTGCCGGTGCCGGGCCCGCCCTGCACCACGAGCACGCTCTTGTGCTCGGAGCGGATGATCGCGTCCTGCTCGTGCTGGATGGTCTCGACGATGTCGTTCATGTGGCCGGTGCGCGCGGCGTTGAGCGCGGACAGCAGCGCGCTCTCGCTGCCGACACCGCCGTCCGCGGCCGTGACACCGGCCCGGCGCGCGGCGGTCAGATCGAGGTACTCGTCGTTGATCGCGGTGACCTTGCGGTTGCGCGAGCGGATGTGCCTGCGCCGGGTCACCCCGTCCGGCGCCGCGGTGGTGGCCAGGTAGAACGGCCGCGCCAGCGGGGCGCGCCAGTCCAGCAGCAGGCTCTCGTAGTCGTCCTTCTCGTCGAGAATGCCGAGCCTGCCGATGTAGCGGTACTCCTCCTGTTCACCGTCGAGGTCGATGCGGCCGAAACACAG
Source organism: Nocardia sichangensis (assembly GCF_047200615.1). Classification (NCBI taxonomy): domain Bacteria; kingdom Bacillati; phylum Actinomycetota; class Actinomycetes; order Mycobacteriales; family Nocardiaceae; genus Nocardia; species Nocardia sichangensis. Next base: position 90,859 of record NZ_JBJZOK010000011.1, on the reverse strand, counting down.
GCCGTGTTCGGCGGCGTCGTATTTCGCCAGGTCCTCGGTGTAGAGCTGACTGAAGGACTCCCGTTCGCTGCGGGCCTGCGGCGTGCCGCCGGTCTCCAGCAGCACGGTGCGCAGGCGATTGCGCGCGTAGTCGCGCATCTCGTCGAGCCGCTCGTACAGCACCGACAGGTAGGCCTGCTCCTGATCGGTTTCGCGGGTCCGCTCGGGCGCGCCGCCGCCTGCGGCACGGTCCTGAGTGAGGTCGGGCAAACTGAACTCCTTGTCACCGCGAACAGGCGCGAGCACGCCGCCGGGATCGGGCAGGTGCACGCACGGAAAACAGAGTTGTCGAGTCTACTGGGGTTGCGGCGGGCTCGCCGTAACCGCAGGTGAGGCCCCCGGCGCCGGGGCGGGGGCGAGGTCGGCGGGCGGTGTGAGCTGCACCGGCGTGAAATGCTCGACCACCGGGAACGGGTCGTAGAAGTGGTGTAGCAGGTCCTTCCAGCGCTGATATTCCGGCGAGCCGCGGAATCCGACGACGTGATCGTCGAGCCGGTCCCATTCCACCCGGAGCAGGTAGCTGCCCGGCGACTCGACACCGCGCGACAGCGACAGCGCCCGGAAGCCGGGCATGCTCGCGATGATCGGCCGTGCCGCGGCGAAGGCGGCTTCGAAATCGGCGGCGAGTTCGGGGCGAACCGGCAGAAGTGCGTGTTCGATGATCATGGCGAGCTCGTCAGGACGCGTGGGTGCTGTTGGGTCTGCGGCCTTTGGTGACGGTGCCTTCCCGCCGTCCAGGCGGCTTCGCGCGGTACATCGCCAAGTCCGCGTCGTGCAGCACCGCCTCCGGGCTGCGCCGGTCGCCCACCCCCAGTTCGGTGACGCCGATCGAGGCGTTCACCTCGATCCGGTGCCCGCGCGCGATGATCGGCTCGGCCATGGTGGAGCGCAGCCTGCTCACCAGCGCGTCGATGTCGACGCGGCGGGTGCGGCCGGACAGCAGGACCAGGAATTCGTCGCCGCCGAGCCTGCCGACGATGTCGTCGCCGCGCAGTGCGCGCTGCAGGCGCTGGGCGACGATCTGCAGCACGGTGTCGCCGATGGCGTGCCCGAGCGTGTCGTTGATCGCCTTGAACCCGTCAAGATCGATGAACAGCACGGTGGACACCGGCAGCAGTTCCTCGGTGCTGGCCAGCGCGGCGGCCAGCTGGGACAGGATCAGCGAGCGATTGGCCAGCCCGGTCAGCGAGTCGTGCGTGGCCTGATACTCCAATTGCCTTCTGCTGGCGCGGAATTCGGTGATGTCGGCGAAGGAGGACACCGCCGACGAGCGCGGATCGCCTGGATTGAGCAGGCGGCTGCTGCCCGACAGCCAGCGCCGCTGGCCGTCCACCCGGTCGACGCCGAAGACATAGCCGGTGATCGTCTCGCCCGTGGCCAGCGTGCGCGCCACCGGATGGCGGCTCGGCGGCAGCGGCTGGGCGTTCGCGTCCAGCAGCACCAGCGGCAACGACTGGATGGTGCGCCCGATGACCATGCCGTCGGGCCCCTCGGTACCGAAGATGCGCTTGGCCGCCGGGTTCATCGACTCGATCCGGCCCTCCGGATCGATCACCACGACGCCCTCCTCCAACTGGGACACGACCGTGGTGAAGTAGTGCTCGGCCCTGCGCTGCGCGGCCTCGGCATGGCGCTGGGCGGTGAGGTCGTGGATGACCACCTGATAGGCGAGGTGATCGTGCCACGCGGTCAGCACGGACACCGTCTCCACGGGCACGGTGCCGCCGTCCACCCGCATCAAGGTCATCTCGGTGGGAATCGAGGCCGCGCCCGCGGTGGTGAGTGTGCTGATGCGGTCGAGCATCGAGGGGACGGAGGCGGGGTGGACGAAGTCGGTCAGCGGGCGGCCGATGATCTCCTCGGCGTCCTCCGCGGCGAGCAACCGGACGGTGGCCGGGTTGACGTAGACGACCCGGCCACGCTCGTGCACACAGATCCCGTCCGGGGTGTGCTCGACCAGGGAGCGGTAGCGCGCAGCCAGCTGTTCGGCGGCGTCGACCGCCGCGGCCAGCTTGTCGTCACCCACTCGAACCCCCGATCATCGACCCCATTATGGCCATTGGAACACGGGATTATTCTGGTATCGACGTGGACAAGATCACATCCTCCACGCTATTGCTTCGATCACAGTACTGGCACGTTCTCGGGCCGGATCCGGCGATCATGGCAGAAACCGGTTTCTGCGTCGAGGCGGGGCAGACGGTTGGGCCCGCCCTGGGAGCCGGTGAAGGAGCGATACATGCCGGGTGCCGACCCGAACGCCGCTACGCGGTTCCGCACCGATCCGCGGGGGCCTCGAGACAACATGACCATCGCCGGGATCGGCGCGATCACCGGGTACGGATGGGGACGTGAACAGCTGTGGGACGGCTTGCTCAGCGGCAAGTCGGCGGCGGCTCTGCAACCGGGCTACGGGCCCGGCCGCGACGACGACGCGTGGGTCGCGCTCGTCCCCGACGGCGGGGACCCCGAGGTGAGCACGAGCCGGTACGGGCGGGCCGTGCACGAGGCGGCGCGGGAGGCCGTCGCCGACGCACGCGACCGGGGCTGGCGGCCAGGCCGCACCGTCGGCCTGCTGCACGCCATCGTGCTCGGCGACGTGGTGAACTGGCGCGACTTCTACCTCGTCGACGGCGGCCGCCGCCGGTCGAGGGACTACCTGCGGCTGTTGCCGTCCACGCCGGTCTCGATGCTGATGCAGGAATTCGGCTTCCACGGCCCGGCGATGAACATCTCCGCCGCGTGCAGTTCCGCCAACGTCGCGCTCATCACCGCGAAGCTCTGGCTGGACGCGGGCATGGCCGACGACGTGATCTTCGTGGCGACCGACCTGTCCGCAACCCCGGACATGCTGGACAGTTTCGTGCGGCTCGGCGCCGCGGTCGCCGACGCCGAACCGCTGGACGCCTGCCGTCCCTTCCAGGAGGGCAGTCGCGGGTTCAGCATGGGCGAGGCCTCGGTGGCGTTCGTGCTGACCCGTTCGGTGGATCGGCCCTATGCGGCGGTGCTCGGTGGCGCCATGTCCAACGACGCCTATCACGTGGTCTCGGTCGACCCGACACACGAGCAGATCCTCGACTGCGCTCGCGGCGCGCTCGCCGCCGCGCACGTCACCGCCGCCGACGTGCGCTATTTCAACGCGCACGGCACCGGGACCCGGCAGTGTGACGTGGCCGAGCACCATCTGCTAGCGGACGTGTTCGCCGACCGCCCGCACATCTACGCGGTGAAACCGCTTGCGGGCCACTGCCAGGGCGCCGCGGCCGCCGTCGAGGTCGCGGCCGCCGCGCTCGGCTACGACCGGGGCATCGTGCCCGCGGCCCCGATCGTCGCGCCCGCGCATCCACGGCTGCTGGACGGCCCCACACCGTTCGAGGGCGGCATCACCGTGAAGCTCTCCCTCGGTATGGGCGGCAACAACTCCGTCGTGGTGCTCGGCGCCGCGTGATCGTGGCCGCCACGCGCGGCGCGACGCGGGCACTCGCCCCGGGCCGAGCCTGAATTCCGCCTGCGCCAGTCTTTTTCGCTCGATGGGGACTTTCGGCCCTGTTCGCGGCATCCCCCGCGGTGCTGGCATGGGGTGGGACGAATCGATCCGGAAGGCGGGGCAATGCAGATGGTCTCATCGGGGCTGCGATTCGCGTCGGACCAGTGGACGACGGCCGCGGGGCCGGAAGTGGCGGTGAACACGCGTGGAGAGGTCTCGGCCATGGACGTGACGCGGGCGGTGCGCGCCATCACCCGGGTTCTGCGCAGGCATCATCTCGACGGGCCCGCCCGGGTGCGTCTCGGCGCGCCGCCCGATCCGGAGGCGCCGACGGTGGTCCAAGTCGACGTCCACCACCGGGATGTGGTCACCCGGGTGCAGGTCACCGGGCCGCGCGGGTTCGCGGTGACCTTCGCCGCCGAGCGGCTCGACCGCCGACTGGCCCGCTCGGCCGCGGGTGAGACGCGGACCTGGCCCGATCCGGCCCGCCCTCCGCTGGCCCGCGCGGGTGCGCCGCGTCCGATCGTGCGCCGCAAGCGGTGCGTCCTGTCCGTCTGCACGCCCGCCGAGGCGGTCGCGGTGCTGGACGCCATGGACTACGACGCCCACCTGTTCATCGACGCCGAGACCGGTGCGGACGCGGTGGTGCACTGGGCGGAGGCGGGCGTGCGACTCGTCCGCCAGTGGGCGACGTATCCGCCGATCCGGTCGACGGAGCCGGTGCGCGGCACCCCGCCGATCCTGGCCGACGCGGCTCCCGCCGCCTGCCTGGACCCGGCCGAGGCAGCGAACATCCTGTGCCACAAGGGATTGCCGTTCCTGTTCTGTACCGATCCTGGTAGCGGGCGTGGCGGGTTGCTGTACCGGCGCCACGACGGCGACCTGGCGATCGTGCTGCCCGCCTGACTCTCAGGCCAGCGGCGCGGACCAGTGCACCCTGGTGCCGCCGCTGTCGGTCCGCTGCACCGTGCAGTGACCGTCGGACATGCTCGCACGCTGCGCGAGGTTGGCCAGACCGCTCGGTGTCACCTGCGCGGGCATCCCCGCGCCGTTGTCCTCGACGAGCACGGTCAGTTCGTCGCCGACGGTGATCTCGACGGCGAGCCGGTTCCCGCCGGAATGGCGCACCGCGTTGCTGACCGATTCGCGCACCACGGCTTCCGCGTGGTCGGCGAGCTCGTCGCCGACCACCGACAGCGGCCCGGAGAACCGCACACTGGTCCGGAACGCGCCGTCGGCGGTCTGCTGGCGGATGGCGTCCTCGAGCCGACGGCGCAGTGGGTCGCCGCCGTGCAGGTCGAAGATCGACGTGCGGATCTCCTGCACGACCTCCTGCAGACCGTCCATCTCCACCGAAAGCCGTTGCCGCACCACGGGATCCTCGGTGCGGGCCGCGGTGGCCCGCAACCCGAGCCCGACCGCGAACAGTCGCTGGACCACATGGTCGTGCAGGTCGCGTGCGATGCGGTCGCGGTCGGCGAGCACGTCGAGTTCGCGCATTCTGCGCTGGGTCTGGGCCAGTTGCATGGCCAGCGCCGCCTGATCGGTGAACGCGGCGGTCAGGTCCACCAGTTCGCCGGGGTACGGGGGACACCCGGGTGGCCGCACCACGATCAGCACACCGAGCGCGAGGTCCGCGGTCTGCAGTGGCAGCACCAGCGCGGGCCCCGCCGCGCCGACCTCGGCCCCGAGATCGACCGATTCGGCGTCGGCTAACCGCACCGGCGCGCGACGAGTGAACGCCGTGCCGGTGGCGGTATCCGCGATGCGCACCCGCTCCGGGCCCCCTCCGGGGCCGAACCATTGCGCCACAACGAGTTCGGTGGCTTCATCGGGCGGCGTCCCCGGCGCCACCACGGCCAGCAGCGCCTGCTGCGAACCGGTCAGCGCGCGGGCGCGCGCCACCACCTGCGCGAGCACGAGATCCGGCGCCGTGCCCGCGAGGAACTCGGTCGCGATGTCGCGCGTCGCCTCGATCCACGCCTGCCTGGTCCGCGCGGATTCGTACAGCTTCGCGTTCTCGATGGCGATACCCGACGCGGCGGCCATGGCGAGCACGATGGCCTCGTCGTCCTCGGTGAACGACTGTCCCCCGGCCTTTTCGGTGAGGTAGAGATTGCCGAAGATCTCCTCGCCGACCCGCACCGGGACGCCGAGGAAACTGCCCATCGGCGGATGGCCGGGCGGAAAGCCCACAGCGGCCGGATGTTCCGACAGATCGTCCAGCCGGATCGGGTGCGGGTGCGCCGGCAGCAAGCCCAGTACGCCGTGTCCCTCGGGGGAGCGGCCGATGTGGGCGGCCGTCGCGTCGTCGACGCCGTGGAAGATGAACTCGACCAGCCGGTCGTCGTGGCCGCGGATGCCGAGCGCGCCGTAGCGGGCCGCGACCGAGCGGGTGGCGGTTCGCAGCAGGGCGCGCAGGGTGTCGAGCACCGTTGACGGGAGATGCTGGGTCAGGATCGTCATGGATGAGTGGGGGAGGCCGGTGGGGGGCGCACAGCGGGCTCAGTTTAGTCGGGGACCGGTGCGCGCGGGGCGCAGTTGTGCGGAGTGGTGACCGGTCTCGCCGGAGACATCCGCGCCGCGCTTCTGTGGGTGTCTGTGGGTGCTCGCACCGTGCTGACCAGTTCGTTCGCCGCGCGTGCTCGAGGTTTTCCATCCCACCACCGCGGAGTGATCTCGCGCACCGCGCATCCGTTGGGGGCGTCGCCGGCCGCCCTGCGTCGGGCTGCCTGCCGTAACTGTGTCGACCAGGGGAATGCCGAATGACGTCGCGCTGTTGACCAGTGGTGCCGGGAGGGCGATGCTACGGAGGCGTCCTGGCCCGTTTCCCGGCTCATCCGCAACGTCCGGCCACAGGGGTCCCGTCATTCGCCCAGGTGACGGCCGGTCCGCGAAACTTGTCGGTGCCCATGCCTAGCATGGCGGCCGGGGGTATGTCTGGACGCCGAACACGAAGGAGAAGGGACGGCCGTGGCGGAACGCCTCACTGTGCGCGGAGCTCGGGAGCACAACCTCAAGGGTGTCGATCTCGACCTGCCCCGCGACAGCCTCATCGTGTTCACCGGTCTGTCCGGCTCCGGCAAGTCGAGCCTGGCCTTCGACACGATCTTCGCGGAGGGGCAGCGGCGCTACGTCGAGTCGCTGTCGGCGTACGCGCGGCAGTTCCTCGGTCAGATGGACAAGCCCGATGTCGACTTCATCGAAGGCCTCTCGCCCGCGGTGTCCATCGACCAGAAGTCGACCAACCGCAACCCGCGCTCGACCGTGGGCACCATCACCGAGGTCTACGACTATCTGCGGCTGCTCTACGCGCGAGCAGGTACGCCGCACTGCCCCGTCTGCGGCGAGCTGATCGCAAAGCAGACGCCGCAACAGATCGTCGACCAGGTGCTGGCCATGGAGGAGGGCATCCGATTCCAGGTGCTCGCGCCGGTGGTGCGCACCCGCAAGGGCGAGTTCGTCGACCTGTTCGACCAGCTCAACACCCAGGGCTACTCCCGCGTGCGGGTGGACGGCGTGGTGTATCCGCTCACCGATCCGCCGAAGCTGAAGAAGCAGGAGAAGCACGACGTCGAGGTCGTCGTCGACCGCCTGGCGGTGAAGCCGAGTTCCAAGCAGCGCCTGACGGATTCCATCGAGACCGCGCTGCGCCTGGCCGACGGCATCGTGGTGCTCGACTTCGTCGATCGCGACGAGCACGCGCACGACCGGGAGCGCCGCTTCTCCGAGCGCCTCGCCTGCCCGAACGGCCACCCGCTCGACATCGAGGACCTGGAGCCCCGCTCTTTCTCGTTCAACTCGCCCTACGGCGCCTGCCCGGACTGCACCGGCCTCGGCATCCGCAAGGAGGTCGACCCGGAACTGGTGGTGCCCGACCCGGCGCTGAGCCTGAACGACGGCGCCATCGCGCCGTGGTCGCGCGGCCAGACCGCCGAGTACTTCACCCGGCTGCTCTCGGGCCTCGCCGATTCCATCGGCTTCTCCATGGACACCCCGTGGCAGGATCTGCCGCCCAAGGCGCGCAAGGCCGTGCTGGAGGGCAGCGCCGACCAGGTGCACGTCTCCTACACCAACCGCTACGGCCGCAAGCGCTCGTACTACGCGGACTTCGAGGGCGTGATGCCGTTCCTGCAGCGGCGCATGGAGAACACCGAGTCCGAGCAGATGAAAGAGCACTACGACGGGTACATGCGCGACATCCCGTGCCCGGTGTGCAACGGCGCCAGGCTGCGCCCGGAGATCCTCGCCGTCACCATCGCCGCGAACGGCGACAAGAAGTCCATCGCCGACGTCAGCGATCTGTCCATCGGCGAGTGCTCGGCGTTCCTGAACTCGCTCACCCTGGGCGAGCGCGAGGCGGCGATCGCGGGGCAGGTGCTCAAGGAGGTGCAGGCGCGGCTGGGCTTCCTGCTCGATGTCGGCCTGGAGTACCTCACGCTGTCCCGCGCGGCGGCCACCCTCTCCGGCGGCGAGGCGCAGCGGATCCGGCTCGCCACCCAGATCGGCTCCGGCTTGGTCGGTGTGCTGTACGTGCTCGACGAGCCGTCCATCGGCCTGCACCAGCGGGACAACCGCAGGCTCATCGAAACCCTCACGCGGCTGCGCAATCTGGGCAACACGTTGATCGTGGTCGAGCACGACGAGGACACCATCCGCGCGTCGGACTGGGTGGTCGACATCGGCCCGTTCGCCGGCGAGCACGGCGGCACGGTGGTGCACAGCGGGCCCTACGAAGAGTTGCTCACCGATCCGAACTCGCTCACCGGGGCATATCTGTCGGGCCGGGAACGCATCGACGTGCCGCTGGTGCGCCGCCCGGTCACCAAGAAGCGGCAGCTCACCGTGGTCGGGGCGAGCGAGCACAACCTGAAGGGCATCGACGTCGCCTTCCCGCTCGGTGTGCTCACCTCGGTGACGGGCGTCTCCGGGTCGGGCAAGTCGACCTTGGTGAACGACATCCTGGCCACAGTGCTGGCGAACCGGCTCAACGGCGCCCGGCAGGTGCCGGGCAGGCACACCCGGGTCAACGGGCTCGACCACCTGGACAAGCTGGTGCAGGTGGACCAGTCGCCGATCGGCCGGACGCCACGGTCCAACCCGGCCACCTACACCGGCGTCTTCGACAAGATCCGCACGCTGTTCGCGGCCACCACCGAGGCGAAGGTGCGCGGATACCAGCCGGGCCGGTTCTCCTTCAACGTCAAGGGCGGTCGCTGCGAGGCCTGCTCCGGCGACGGCACGCTGAAGATCGAGATGAACTTCCTGCCGGACGTCTACGTCCCCTGCGAGGTGTGCCACGGCGCCCGCTACAACCGGGAAACCCTCGAGGTGCACTACAAGGGCAAGACCATCGCCGAGGTGCTGGACATGTCCATCGAGGAAGCCGCCGAGTTCTTCGAACCGGTCACCTCGATCCACCGCTACCTCAAGACCCTGGTGGACGTCGGGCTCGGCTACGTACGTCTCGGCCAGAGCGCTCCCACCCTCTCCGGTGGTGAGGCCCAGCGAGTGAAACTCGCCGCCGAGTTGCAGAAGCGGTCCACCGGCCGCACGGTGTACATCCTCGACGAGCCGACCACGGGCCTGCACTTCGAGGACATCCGCAAGCTGCTGAACGTCATCAACGGCCTGGTGGACAAGGGCAACACGGTGATCGTCATCGAGCACAACCTGGACGTCATCAAGACCTCCGACTGGGTGATCGACATGGGTCCCGAGGGCGGCTCCGGCGGCGGCGCCGTGGTGGCGGAGGGCACGCCGGAGGAGGTCGCGGGCGTCGCGGACAGCTACACCGGTCAGTTCCTGAAGGAAGTGCTGGACCAGCCACCCGCGCCGCAGAGCGTCGCGAAGAAGGCTCCGGCGAAGAAGACCGCGGCCAAGCCCACCAAGCGTCCGGCGAAGAAGGCCGCGGCGGTCGGCTGACCTCTCGTCCGAAGCGGGCGCGGTCGGGGACTCGGACCGCGCCCGCTTCGGCTCAGCGGTTGGCGATGGTGTGGATCAGTTCGGCGAGTTCCTTAGGCTTGGACCACATCGGCCAGTGCCCGGTGGGCAGGTCGACGTATTCGGCGTCGATGCGCGCCAGCTCGGCGAAGAGGGCGGCGTCACCGTTGTCGCGCAGCTTCTTGACCACGTCGGCGGTCATGCTGCTGCAGATCACGGTGGTCGGGATCGTCAACCGGGCGGTGGAATCGCTCAGCCGCAGCGGCGCGGCCGCGACGGAAGCGGGCTCCGGCACGGCGCGCTCGCGAAAGCGCGCCAAGACGGCCTCGTCCAGGCCCGCCAAGCTGTTGCCCGCGGACTCCAGCTCCGGCCATTCCGGCAGGACCCATTCTCGCGCGGCGACATCCAGCGCCGAGTTGATGACGAAGCCGTTCGGTAGCGGCGCGCTGTCGACGTAGATCGCCCGGCGGAACAGCTCGGGCGCGCGGTCGATGGCCAGGTAGGCGGGCGCAGCGCCGCCGGAGTGCGCGACGAGCACGACGGTCTCGCCCGCGGGCACCGCGTCGATGACGGCCTGCGCCTGGCATTCCAGGGTGGCCGACAACCGGTCGGGGTCGGCTTCGTCCAGGCCGGGCAGCGTGAGCGCCACCACCTCGTTGCCACGCCGCCGCAGGTCGGGTGCCACCTCGTCCCACGCCCATGCACCGAGCCAGAATCCGGGAGCGAGAAGAATCCGAGTAGCCATGGGCTCACTGTGCCCTACCCGTTGGGATATTTCCTAAACATCGTTGTACCCACCGGTATTTCGCTCATAATGCCGCCCTTACTTCGGAATTCTCTTCTCGACCGGGCGGAACGCGGAGGATCGATCGGGGCGGGTGCCTGACCCGCTGCGGCCGGTCGATGGTCGGCGCGGCGCGGTGTCTACTCCCATCGGCTCGGAACCGAACGAGGTCAGTAGACCGGGCCGGTGTACTTCTCGCCCGGGCCTTTGCCCGGCTCATCGGGATGCGCGGAGGACTCACGGAACGCACGTTGCAGCGACTGCAATCCCTCGCGCATGGGTCCGGCGTGGGGCCCCAGGTACTCCACCGACGCCGTCACGAGTCCGGCCAGCGCGGTGATCACGCGGCGTGCCTCGTCCAGGTCGCGGCGCGGGCTGGTCTCGGGGTCCTCGTCCGCCAGCCCGAGCTTCTCGGCCGCCGAACTCATCAGCATCACGGCGGCGCGGCTGATCACCTCGACCGCGGGGATGTCGGCCAGTTCGCGTACGGAGGCGTCGAGCTCGTCAGTCATGCCTTCAGGCTAGCGACGCCGCCCGGAGCATCCGGAGGTGGCCGATCTCGGTGATGTCGGCGAGGTGGATCCCGGCGAGTGACCAGGTCAGGTCGAACTGCCATCGCAGCAGGTCGCGGGGTGGTGTGGGCACCGGGGGAGCGTGGCATGCCGGACGCGGCCGGGCAATGATTCGCGGCCGATTCGGCGATAGCCGAACGGAATGTTAGACTTTCCGCTGACGACCGCCCCGGGCTGCCCCGGGGCTGATAAGTGGAGCCCGACTCCCACCGTTGCCGACGAGTCATCGTACGGTCCAGCGGTCCGGTCACTCACCCGCGAGGGTGGGTTTCTCGTGCCGGGGTTCTCATGGAGAACCCTGCCGCGCGAGAGTCGACCCGAGTTCGCTCGTGGTCGGTGATCGGTCGACATCGGGCCCCGTGCGCGGAATACCGCACCGGGGCCTTCGTGTTGAACAGGGGTTGCAGTTATTGCGCGCGGTCGTCTGACGACACCGCTTGACCTAGGAGGCCCCATCAGCACTGAGACCCGCATCAACGATCGCATCCGTGTTCCCGAGGTCCGGCTCATCGGACCGGGCGGCGAGCAGGTTGGGATCGTGCGTGTTGAAGATGCACTACGCGTCGCCCTCGAAGCCGACCTCGATCTGGTCGAGGTGGCACCGGATGCCCGTCCGCCGGTCTGCAAGATCATGGACTACGGCAAGTTCAAGTACGAGACGGCGCAGAAGGCGCGCGAGTCTCGGAAGAACCAGCAGCAGACGGTGATCAAGGAGCAGAAGCTCCGCCCGAAGATCGACGACCACGACTACGAGACCAAGAAGCGCAACGTCGTGCGCTTCCTCGAGGCCGGGTCCAAGGTCAAGGTGACGATCATGTTCCGGGGACGCGAGCAGTCCCGCCCCGAACTCGGTTTCCGGCTGCTGCAGCGGCTGGCGTCCGACGTCGCCGATCTCGGTTTCGTGGAAACCTCGGCCAAGCAGGACGGTCGCAACATGACCATGGTCCTCGCCCCCCACAAGGGCGCGAAGACCCGGGTGAAGGCGCAGCAGGAGTCGGCTTCGCGCCCGGCGCCCAGCGCCGCCCCGGCCGGTCAGCCCGCCCCGGAGCAGGCCGAGACGGCCGGCCCGCAGTAACACCGATCAGAACACCGGCGGTCCGCCCCGACCGCCGGGACGACAGATAGAGGAATCCATGCCGAAGATGAAGACGCACAGCGGCGCCTCGAAGCGATTCAAGGTGACCGGCAAAGGCAAGCTGCTGCGCCAGCAGGCGAACCGTCGCCACCTGTTCGAGCACAAGCCCAGCCGCCGGACTCGTCGTCTGGACGGTGTGGAAGTCGTCGCCTCCGCCGACGTCCGTCGCGTGAAGAAGCTGCTCGGTCTCTGATCGCGCCCGCGCGCAGACCGGCACGCACTCGCGACCGGAGTTACCTCCGTCGCCACCCCGACCCATTTCCGGGCGCCGCCCCGCGCCCCCAGATCGAACAGGACTGACCAGTGGCACGCGTCAAAAGGGCCGTCAACGCTCAGAAGAAGCGCCGTTCCATCCTCGAGGCCTCCAAGGGCTACCGCGGCCAGCGCTCGCGGCTGTACCGCAAGGCCAAGGAGCAGCAGCTGCACTCGCTCACCTACGCCTACCGGGACCGCCGGGCGCGCAAGGGTGACTTCCGCAAGCTGTGGATCGCGCGCATCAACGCCGCCGCGCGGATCAACGACATCACCTACAACCGCTTCATCCAGGGCCTGAAGGCCGCCGGTGTGGAGGTGGACCGCAAGATCCTCGCCGAGCTCGCGGTGTCGGACGCCGAGGCGTTCGCCGGCCTCGTCGCGGTCGCCAAGGCCGCCCTGCCGCAGGATGTCAACGCGCCGGCCGCCTGAGTCGCGTTCGTTGACACCCGGACGACTTTCGGAACGACCCGTGGAAGCGCTCAGTGAGCGCAATCCGCGGGTCGTTTCCGCTGTCAAGCTGCAACGCGGAGCGCAGCGCCGCAAAGCGGGCCGATTCCTCGCCGAAGGAGCCAATGCCGTCGCCGCGGCCTTGGAGACCGCGCGCGTCCACGAGCTGTTCTATTCGCAGGCGGCCGCCGAACGCGACCACGCGCTTATCGCGGGGGCGTCCGCGGCGGGCGTCCGCACCACGCTGGTCAGCGACCGCGCGGCGGAGCATCTCGCGGAAACGGTCACGGCGCCGGGCTTGGTGGCGGTCTGCGATCTGCTCGACGTGCCCTTGGCCACGATCCTCGACGCCGGACCCCGGATGCTCGCCGTCCCGGTCGAGATGGCCGAGCCGGGAAACGCCGGCACGGTCATCCGAGTCGCCGATGCGGTCGGCGCCGACGGCGTGGTGCTGGCGGGCGACACGGTCGACCCGCACAACGGCAAATGCGTGCGAGCCAGCGCGGGCAGCATCTTCCATGTGCCGATCGCCCGGCACCGCGATGTCGCCGAGACGCTGGATGCGATCGCCGCGGCGGGCATCACGATCCTCGCTACGGCGGCGAACGGCGAGGTCGACCTCGACGACGCCGACGAATTGTTCACCGAACCGGTGGCCTGGCTGTTCGGCAACGAGGCGCACGGCCTCGACCCAGCCGTCGCGCGCCGCGCCGACCACCGCGTCCGCATTCCCATTCGCGGCCGCGCCGAGAGCCTGAATCTGGCGACGGCCGCCGCGATCTGCCTGTACGCGAACTCGCGCGTGCGGTATTAGATCTCCAGCGCCTGCGGCGCTGGGTGTTCGCGGCCCCCTTGTGGCTCGCGTTTGCGCGGCCGCCGCTTGCTCCTTCGTCGCGTGCGCGGCGGCCGCGCAAACGCGAGCCAGACTGCCAACGGAACAGGCTCGGTCTCGCTTCGCTCGAAACCTGGAGTGACGGTGCGCCGGCCGCGTTGGCGTTCGAGCTCGGGACATTCGCATGTAGCTCGGGTGCCTGACCGGTGCTGAGGGTGTCCCGGGGCGCGCAGGCCCGAGCGCGAGCCGGGCCGCGAATGGAATTCAGTCGCCTTCGGTGCTCAAGTTCTCCAAGATCTCCGTCGCCCACGTCGCGGGTACCGCGTCCGGCCCCGCTACTCGCATGGCGCTCATGACGGTGAGCAGCATTCCGGTGGAGAGGAAGCGGCGCGCCTCGGTTTCCGGTGCTCCGGTCAGTTCGCGGATCAGGTGGTAGATACCGCCGAACCTGGCCCGGACCTGGTCGCCGATCTCCGGGTCCGCGCTGGCCGCGAAGCCGTGCAGCAGAAGTTGGAGCAGTTCGCGTTCGGCGAGGAAGACCGAATAGCCGGTGGCGAGGGCGGCGAGGGCTTCGTCGGGGGCCGCCTCGGGCGATGCCTCGGCGCGCGCGGCGCGGAAGATCTCCTCGATCCGGTCGCAGACGCGGTGCTGGGCGGCGCGGAACAGGTTCTGCTTGGTGCCGAACAGCCGGATCACGTAGGGCTGTGACACGCCCGCTCGCCGGGCGATCTCGTCGGTCCTGGTAGCGGCGTAACCGCATTCGGCGAACGCGGAGACCGCCGCGCGCAGCACCTGCTCGCCCCGTTCGGACGCCGTCATCCTGGTTCTGGTCGCCATCGTTCTCCGTTTTCGCTGGTACCGGCCTTGCTCTTGACATGTTATCAGTCGATGCATACCGTTTCGAGCATTAGTTATCAGTCGATTACAACAAGGACTGGACATGACCGAGACCCTTCCATCCGCCACGGCGACCGTCGCCGCGCCCGAGGCGACGATCGGCGGTCGCAGGCTCGCCGCCGTCCTCGCCGCGGTCGGTATCCCGATGTTCATGGTCACGCTGGACAACCTGGTCGTGACGAACGCGCTGCCGGTGATCCGCACCGAGCTGGGCGCCTCGCTGGCCGACCTGCAATGGTTCGTCAACGCCTACACGCTGTCGTTCGCCTCGCTGTTGCTCACCGCGTCCGCGGTCGGTGACCGACTGGGCAGGCGGCGGATCTTCCTGCTCGGCATCGCGCTGTTCACACTGGCGTCCGCGGTCTGCGCGCTGGCGACCGGACCGGGCATGCTCATCGCGGCGCGGGCGGTACAGGGATTCGGCGCGGCGGGGGTGATGCCACTGTCGCTGACACTGTTGTCGGCGGCGGTGCCGGAGAAGATGCGCAGCGCCGCCATCGGCATCTGGGGCGGGATCGCCGGCCTCGGCGTCGCGCTGGGGCCGCTCATCGGCGGCGCGGTCGTCGAAGGGCTGAGCTGGCAGTGGATCTTCTGGGTGAACGTGCCGATCGGCCTGGTCGTGCTGCCGTTCGCGCTGCGGGTGCTGGCGGAGTCGCACGGCGGCAGCCGACGAGTCGACCTGCTGGGACTGCTGCTGTCGGCGGGCGGCGTGCTGGCGGTGGTGTGGGGCGTCATCCACGGCGCCGATGATGGCTGGACGTCTCGTGGCGTGCTGTCCGCGCTGGTCGGTGGCGTGTTGCTGCTCGGTTGCCTGATCGCCTGGGAGCTGCGCACGCGGGAGCCGATGCTGCCGCTGCGTCTGTTCCGCTCCCGCGCGTTCCGGGTGAGCAACATGACCGGCTTCACCTTCTCGATGGGCGTCTTCGGCTCGATCTTCCTGCTGGCCCAGTACTTCCAGGTCGTGCAGGGCTACGGACCGCTGCAATCCGGCATCCGCACCATGCCGTGGACGATGGCGCCGATGGTGGTCGCTCCGCTGGCGGGTTTGATCGTCGACAAGGTCGGCGCCCGTGCGCTGCTCACCACCGGGCAGACATTGCTCGCCGTCGCGCTGGGCTGGATGGCGTTGGTCACTTCCGTCGACGCGAGTTACCTGTCGTTCGTCGGTCCGTTCCTGCTCGGCGGGATCGGCATGGGCCTGACTTTCGCGCCCGGCGCGACCGTGGTGATGGCCGCCGCGGCGGAGGAGGATCGCGCGATGGCGTCTGGAACCAACAACACCCTGCGGGAAGTCGGTGTCGCCATGGGCGTCGCGGTGCTGGCGTCGGTGTTCGCGGCGCGGGGCTCGTACCTGGATCCGCAGAGCTACGTCGACGGACTGGTGCCCGCGGTGTGGGTGGGTGCCGCGATCGTGGCGGTCGGCGCGCTGGGGTCGCGGTTGCTGCCCCGCCACATCACCGCCGCGCGCTGACCGCACTGTCGCGCGCTGATCGCGGAGCGCCCGGTCACTGGGTATCGGCCAGGGCCGGGCGTTTCGCGGCGGCTGTCGGAGCTGGTCTTTCGCTGCCCTGACCGGTCACCGCCTGCGAGCCTGTGATGAGTCGCGCCGTTCCGGACGGGTAGTGGAGCGGGGCCGGCGCGCGCCCGTCCGGCTCGCGGGTACCACACGGCTCGCGCGGCGTGGCGGGTAATCCGCGTGAATCCGCCGAGGCCCATCGAATACGATTGCGACCAGCAGCAATGCGGGCAGGCGTGCAGCGGTGCCCGCGAATTGATCCCCAGGGGAGAGACGGAGCATCGTGGCCGACGACATCGACGCAGGCGAGCAGAACGCGGCGCTGACCGAGGAGGCACTGGCCGCGGCCGCGGCGGCCGCCGAGAAGGCGTTCGCCGCTGCCGCCGACCTGGATGCGCTCGCGGTCGCGAAAACCGAGCACCTCGGCGGTAAGGCGCCGCTGGCGCTGGCCCAACGCGCGCTGGGCGGCCTGCCCAAGACGGAGAAGGCGGACGCGGGCAAACGGGTCAACGTCGCCAGGTCCAGGGTGTCGGAGGCATTCGAGTCCCGCCGCGCCGCGTTGCTGGCCGAGCGCGACGCCGCCGTGCTGGTCGCCGAGACCATCGACGTGACGCTGCCCGCACGCCGGGCGGCCGTCGGCGCGCGGCATCCGATCACCGTCATCTCCGAGCAGATCGCCGACGTGTTCGTCGCGATGGGCTGGGAGGTCGCCGAAGGTCCCGAGGTGGAGACCGAGCACTTCAACTTCGACGCGTTGAACTTCCTGCCCGACCATCCGGCCCGCACCATGCAGGACACCTTCCACATCGCGCCGGAGGGCTCGCGCCAAGTGCTGCGCACGCACACCTCGCCGGTGCAGGTGCGTTCGATGCTGGAACGCGAGCTGCCGATCTACGTGGTCTGCCCGGGCCGCACCTTCCGCACCGACGAACTGGACGCCACGCACACACCGGTGTTCTCCCAGGTCGAAGGCCTGGCGGTGGACAAGGGCCTGACCATGGCGCATCTGCGCGGCACGCTGGACGCGTTCGCTCGCGCGCTGTTCGGACCACAGACCCGCACGCGCATGCGGCCCAACTACTTTCCGTTCACCGAGCCCTCCGCCGAGGTCGACGTGTGGTTCCCGGACAAGAAGGGCGGTGCGGGCTGGGTCGAATGGGGCGGCTGCGGCATGGTGAACCCGAAGGTGCTGATCGCCAGCGGGATCGACCCCGAGGTGTACAGCGGGTTCGCCTTCGGCATGGGCCTGGAGCGCACGCTGCAGTTCCGCAACGGCATCCCGGACATGCGCGACATCGTCGAGGGCGACGTGCGTTTCACGCTGCCCTTCGGTATCCGGTCCTGACCCCACCCTTCGATCGAGAGAGCGAAACGTCAAGTGCGAGTAGCGCAGTCCTGGCTGACCGACATCATCCAGCGCACCAACCCGGAGTGGTCGGTGACGCCGGAGGAGCTCGACGCGGGATTCGTCCGGGTCGGGCTGGAAGTCGAAGAGCTCGACCAGCTCGAGCGAATCGCGGGTTCGGAGGAGGGCGGCGAGCCGCTGGTGGTCGGCCGCGTCGCCGAGATCACCGAACTGACCGAGTTCAAGAAGCCGATCCGCTTCTGCAAGGTGGACATCGGTAAGCCCGAGTTGCAGGAGATCATCTGCGGCGCACGGAATTTCCAGGTCGGTGATCTGGTGGTCGTGGTGCTGCCCGGCGGCGTGCTGCCCGGCGGGTTCGAGATCACCTCGCGCAAGACCTACGGTCACGTGTCCAACGGGATGATCTGCTCGGTCGCCGAACTGGGGATCGGCAAGGACCATTCCGGCATCCTGGTGCTGGAACCGGGCACCGCCGAGCCCGGCGCCGACGCCAACGCGCTGCTCGGTCTGGACGACACCGTCATCGAGCTGAACATCACTCCCGACCGCGGTTACTGCTTCTCCGTTCGGGGCCTGGCGCGCGAGCTGGCCTGCGGTTTCGATCTCGAGTACGCCGATCCGGCGGTGCGCACCCTGCCCGACCATGAGCAGGAAGCCTGGCCGATCCGGGTCGAGCCGGACTCCCGGTGCACGCGCTTCGCGGCCCGCCGGGTCACCGGCGTCGACCCGGAGGCGGTGAGCCCGTGGTGGTTGCAGCGCAGGCTGCTGTTGTCGGGCGTACGCCCGATCTCGCCCGCCGTGGACGTCACCAATTACGTGATGCTGGAGTTGGGGCAGCCGCTGCACGCCTTCGACGCGAACAAGGTGTCGGGCGGATTGGTGGTCCGTTCCGCGCACAAGGGCGAGAAGTTGCGCACCTTGGACGACGTCGAGCGCGCCCTCGACGTCGAGGACGTGGTGATCGCCGACGATTCCGGCGTCATCTCCTTGGCCGGTGTGATGGGCGGCGCGAGCACCGAGGTCGGCGCGGAGAGCACCGACATCCTGCTCGAGGCGGCCACCTGGAACCCGCTGCTGATCTACCGGACCGCGCGCAGGCACAAGCTGGTGTCCGAGGCGGGCAAGCGGTACGAACGGGTCGTCGACCCGGAGATCAACGTGGCCGCGCTCGATCGAGCGGCCACGCTGCTGGCCGAAATCGCCGGCGGCACCATCGAACCCGTGCTGACCGACGTCCGGACCCCCGTCCCGGCGCCCGAGCCGATCCGGATGGACATCGACCTGGCCGACCGCGTCGCGGGCGTCACGTACGCGACCGGCACCTCGGCGCGCCGCCTGGCCCAGATCGGCTGCACGGTCGAGGTCGGCGTCAGCGAGGCCGGGCACGGTCAGCTGGTGGTGACCCCGCCGAGCTGGCGGCCCGACCTGGCTCAGCCCGCCGACCTGGTGGAGGAGGTGCTGCGGCTGGAGGGCCTGGAGCGGATCCCGTCCGTGCTGCCGGCCGCACCGGCCGGGCGTGGGCTCACGCCGACCCAGCGCCGCAGGCGCGCCGTCAGCCGCGCGCTGGCGTTCGCGGGCGCCGTGGAGGTGCCGCCGCCGGTGTTCCTGCCCGCCGGAGTGTTCGACACCTGGGGCCTGGACGCCGACGACCCGCGCCGCGCCACCACCAGGGTGCTGAATCCGCTCGACGTGGAGCGCGCCGAGCTGGCCACCACCCTGCTCCCCGGTTTGCTCGAGGTGGCGGTCCGCAATATCTCGCGGGGCGCGCGTGACCTGGCGATCTACGGCATCGCGCAAGTCGTGCTGCCGGGCGCGAACACCAGAGCGGTCGATCCGCTGCCGGTGGACCGGCGCCCCACCGACGAAGAGATCGCCGAGTTGCTGGACTCGCTGCCGGAACAGCCGGTGCACGTGGCCGCTGTCCTGACCGGCCGCAGGGAGCCGCGCGGGCCGTGGGGGCCGGGCCGTCCGGTCGAAGCCGCCGACGCGTTCGCCCTCGCCGACGCCGTCGGCGACGCGGCCGGTGTGACCATCGAGCGCCGTGCGGCGGCTCAGCTGCCCTGGCATCCCGGGCGCTGCGCCGAGCTGGTGGTCGACGGAACGGTTGTCGGCTACGCGGGTGAGCTGCATCCCGCCGTGCTGGAACGTTCCGGCCTGCCGCCGCGCACCTGCGCCGTCGAACTCGACTTGGACGCGCTGCCGCTGCGCGAGTCCCGGCCGGTCCCGACGGTGTCGCCGTTCCCCGCGGTGCTCCAGGACGTCTCGGTGAGCGTCGAGAAGACCGTCCCGGCGGCGTCCGTCGAGTCCGCACTGCGCACCGGCGGCGGCGAGCTGCTGGAGGACATCGCGCTGTTCGACGTGTACGAGGGCGCTCAGGCGGGTGAGGGACGTAAGTCGCTCACCTACGCCCTGCGTTTCCGTGCCACCGACCGCACCCTCACCGAGGACGAGGCAAGTGCGGCACGCGACGCGGCCGTCGCGGCGGCGGCCGACGCCGTGGGCGCGGTGCTGCGCGGCTGACGCACGCGGTCACCGCAACCGGCTACCGGCCGAGTTCGATCGTCTCCGCGGGTCGGGCGGCGACCGGCGTCCGCACCGGCCCTGCGGCGGTGGGCCGCGGTTTCGAGCGCTCGTGTCGCGGCACCCGCCCGACCCGGCCTTGCCTGTTCAGGAGTAAGAACATGGGCATGCGACACCCGGCCCGTCCGATCCTCAACGCGCTGACTTATCTGCCGGAGCGGACGGTGCTGCAAACTCCGGCGCTGCTCGGCATGGAGTACACGGACCTGTCCCTGCCCACGGCGGACGGGCAGACCGTGCACGCGTGGTGGATGCCTGCCCGCGATTCGATCGGGCACATCCTGTTCGCGCACGGGAACGCGGGCAATCTCGGCGACCGGGTGCCGATCTTCGCGTTGCTCACCGAGGCCGGTTTCGACGTGCTGGCTTTCGACTACCGCGGCTACGGGCGCAGCACCGGGAAACCGACCGAGCACGGCACCTACCTGGACGCGCGCGCCGCGCGCAGGGCGCTGCTGGAACAACCCGGCGTCGATCCGAATCGCGTGTTGTACCTGGGCAAGTCCCTCGGGGGCGGTGTCGTGCTCGAGCTGGCACAGCACCATCCCCCGGCCGGAGTGATGCTGATGTCCACCTTCAGCGGCCTGCGCGACGCGGCTCGCTCGGTGTATCCGTTCCTGCCCGCGGCCTTGGTGCCGAACGCCTATCCGAACGAACGCCGCATCCGCGCGCTGCGCGCCCCGGTGCTGATCATGCACGGCGACCAGGACGAACTGCTGCCGCTGCGGCACGCGCAACGGCTCTACGCCGCGGCGCCGGAGCCGAAACGGCTGGTGGTCTTCCCCGGAGCCGGGCACAACGATCTGATCGTCGTGGGCGGCTCGGCCTGGTACGACCTGGTGCGCGACTGGGCGGGTGCGCGCGTGCGGTCGTGAACGGCCTTCGGTGCGGTCGCGCGTGCGTAGCCTGGCGGTATGAGTGACAACAGCGAAATCGCGAGCCGGTTGGCCGGGCTGCCGGACGCGGAGCTGGCAGGTGTACTGCTGGCCGCAACGGCGGCGCGTCCCGGGTTCGCGGCGGTCCACGCCGCGCTGGTCGGGCTGTTGGAAACCGGTGATGCGGCTGCGGCCGGAGATGTGACTCCTGCCACCCCGGCCGGCGGGCCTGGGTTCCCGCAGCACACGCCCGATGTGTCGGGCCAGGTCGGCGGCGGTTCCGCGGTACCGGCGGTACCGGTACCGCCGCCGGGTATGCCGGAGTCCGCCGCGAGTGGCGGATATTCGGCCTCCGGTGTTCCTACTTTCGAGTCAGTTCGCGATAAGGTCGAGCATCGCTACGGCACCGCGCAGGGGATGGGTGAACTCGACCGGCAGACTCCAGCGGGCCGCGGCGTGGACGAACAATGGCAGGCACGTGAGCAGGCCGCGCGTGAGCGCCTGGACCGGATCCGGAAATCGTTGCACGGCAACGACGCCGACCCGCACCAGCCGTGAACCGTGCCGGGCGCGCCGCACGAGGTGTGATGGGTGGAATTCGATGAGCGAGCCGCGTGAGATCGCCGAACGGCTACTGGAGGCCCAGGTGGCATTCCTGCTCGCCGAGGTGACCGGCGAGCGTTTCGCGGAGGTGGTCGCGCGCGACACCGAGGCGGTGCTCGGAGTCGCCGACACGCTCGTCTTCCGGGACGTGGTGGAGATCGACCAGGCCAAGCAGACCGTCCGCACGGTCGTCGAGCTGATCGGCGGCAGTCCGGTTCTCGCCGATATGGTCGGGGTGTTCGCCGACTCCATCTACGACCACATCGCCGCCAACCACGACTACACGCTCGGCGAGGTGGTCGAGCGCGAGCCGGTGGAGGCGCTGCTGGAAAAGATCTTCGGCATGCACCAGGCGCAGGAGCGCATCCTGGACCGGCTCACCGAGAGCCCGCTGGTGGCCACGGTCGCGTCGAAGTTCGTGGACAAGCTGATCAACGACTTCATGCAGGCCAACCGGGAACGCGCGGAGAAGATCCCGGGTGTGTCCTCGCTGATGTCGCTGGGCCAGTCCGCGGCCAATCGCGCCAAGAAGGCCGCCGACGGCACCTTCGTCGGCGACCTCGCGGGCAAGGGCGCGCTGTTCGCCCTCAAGCGGACCAACAACGCCATCCGCGAGATGCTGCGCGATGCCCCGGTGCACGCCGCCGCGATGGAGTTCTGGGATCTGCATGCCGACGAGCCGGTCAGCGGTCTGCGCGAATACCTCAGCCGGAAGGATCTCAACGAGCTGGTACTGCTGTGCTACGAGATCGCCGTCACCACCCGCGAGAAGGAGTACTTCGGCCTGCTCCTGGACGAGTGCGTGGAGGTGTTCTTCACCAAGTACGGCGACTACACCTTGGCGGCCATGCTGCCCGAACTCGGTCTGACCGGTGACGACATCGTCCAGGAGATCCTCCGGTACGGACCGGCGGTCATCGAGGGCGCGAAGCGCGAAGGGGTTCTCGCCGGGTTGATCCGCGAGCGCCTCGCCCCCTTCTATACCTCCGACGAGGTACTCGCCATCCTCTCTGTCTGATTTCCAGCGCCGGGCTGTGTTCGTTCTTCCAGCGCCTGCGGCGCTGGGTGTTCGCGGCCCCCTTATGGCTCGCGTCCGAGCGACCGCCGCTTGCTCCTTCGTCGCGGACGCGACGGCCACTCGGACGCGAGCCGGGCCGCGAACGGCGCATGCTCGGTCTCGCTTCGCTCGAAACCGGTGGTTGAGCTTGGTGTGGTTGCGTGCGAGGTAACCGGCGGCTGAACTCCGCCGATGCCGCCGCGATGGTCGTGGTTGTCGGGTCCGCCGGAATCCTTATCCGGTCCTGCGCCGGCTGGGGGCGGTGCTATTTCGGCAGCGCCGGGACGATCGCTTCGCCGATGGTCGCGAGGCGATCGCAGGGGTTCTGGTCCGCGGTCTTGTTGACCAGGGTCAGTTGCAGCAGGCCCTGCCGGGCAGGGAAGAGCACGTCGCACATTTGGTCTTTGGCGGCGTCGTCCACGCGGAACTGGCGTCCGGTGCGTCCGGCGATGGTGACGTCCTGGAAGTCGACATTGCCCGGCTTCCGCTCGAACTCGGCAACGGACATGTTGTTGGAGAACACGCCGAGGGTGAAGTCGGCGCCCTTCCATCCGCAGATCTCCCAACCGGGCTGCTTCACCCCGCCGACGCCGACCTGCTTGCTCGCCGGGTCGAGTCCGGCGCTCGTCAGCGCGGCGTCGGGGATGCCGGTGCAGGGATCGAACAGCTGGGTGGCCGTGCCCGCGGCGCTCGCGGTCTGCGTGCTGGTCGTCGCGGGGGACCCGCCGGACTCGTCGCCGCAGGCGGCCAGTCCTAACGCGAGTGCGATCGCCAAGGGAACCAACGTAATTCGGTGCGCCATCCAGCCCTCTTGCCATCCGGTTTGTCGCGCCGGACTGTATCAGAGTCGGGCCGCGAGGTTTCGCGGCGGGCGAAGGTGGGTAGGACACAACGAGTCTCGGCATTCGTTCGCGGATGCCGGTTTTGTCGCGCTCGTAACTCTTCGTTGCCAGTGTGTTTAGAAGTCCGCACAGTGTCCGTTTTGCCCGATTCTCGCGTTGACGACGGGTAGGCCGTGTGACAGTTTCCCCTTGATTTCCGCGTGCTCGCTGTGGAGCAGGCGCGGCGGCTGATCGGAGGAGCAGAGGGTGGTGCGGTCACCTGGACGACCGGAGAATTCCGGCGGCACACCGGTTGTCCCCCTCCGCATTTCCGATGGTGAACGCCAGGTGTCCGGCAGCGGAATTGTGCGCCCGCGAACCATCCGCGGGCAGCTGGCCCGCATCCTCGTGGTGTCGCTCGTGCTGGTGCTCGCGCTGTTGGGCACGCTGGTGGCGCGCGAAGTGGACGCGTACCGGAAGAGCCGGGACACAGTCGCCGCGGTGACGCTCGCGCTGGCGGTGCAGGACCTGGTGCACGAGACGCAGCGCGAGCGCGGCCTGACCAATGGCCTGCTCGGCGGCGACCAGCGCTTGCGCCAGCCGGTCGACGACCAGCGCGGTGCGGTCGACCGCGCCTTGCGTGCCCTGCGGCAGGCGGCGGCGGACGGCCCGCCCGGCGCGGAGCGCGTGCGGGAGGCCGCCCGGCCGCTGGCCGATTTGGACGCGACCCGATCCACGATCGACCAGCGGCGAGAACCCCGGCAGGCGGCGTTCCAGTACTACACCGACGCGATCGACGCCCTGAACCACCTGTCCCTCGGTCTGGATCAGGCTGCCGACCCGGTGGTCCGGCACGGGCTGCAAGCGCTGTACGCGCTGGGTGAGGCGAAGGAGCAGACGGCTCGCGAGCGCGGCTTCCTCAACGGCGTCTTCGCCGCGGATGCCTTCGGGCCGGGCGAGTACGTGCAATTCCTCGACATCCGCGCGGCCAAACTGGCCGGACTGGCCGCGTTCGCCCGCGACGCGACCGGCGCGCAGCAGGCGCGCTTGGACGCCGTGCTGGACGGCGCGGACGCGGCCGCGGCCGCGGAGTCGGAGAACGTCGCGATCGCCGCGGGCGGCGGACCGCTGGCGCGCCCGGTCGATCCGATCGCCTGGTGGGCCAGGATGACCGCGGTCATCGACGCGCAGCGCACCGTGCAGCAGACGGTCGGCGCCGACGTGCGGCAGCGGGCAGAGGTGTTGCGCGGCGACGCCGCGCTGGCCCTCGGCGCGTTCGTGCTCGCCGCGCTGGCGGCGATCGCGCTGGAGGTGGCGCTGGTCGTCGCGGCGGTGCGCGCGATCGTCCGGCCGCTGGCCACGCTGGCCGCGGACGCCGACGACGTATCCGGTCGGCGGCTGCCCGACGTGATCTCGGCCTGGCGCACCGGCGACGACACCCGGCCGCCGGACCCGCCCGCCCCGGTGCGACCGCCGCCGGGGGCGGGCGTCGAGATCGTCGCCGTGGCCCGAGCGCTGGATCGGGTGCAGTCCACCGCCTTCGACCTCGCGTCGGAACAGGCGCTGGTGCGCCGCAACACCACCGAGTCGATGGTCAGCCTGGCCCGCCGCAACCAGAACCTCGTGCGCCGCCAGCTCGGCCTGATCAGCGAATTCGAACGCGAGGAGCTCGATCCCAAGGCGCTGTCGAATCTGTTCGAGCTCGACCATCTCGCCACCCGCATGCGCCGCAACGCCGAAAGCCTGCTCGTGCTGGTCGGCGAGGCGAGCCCGCGCCGCTGGGCCGAACCGATCCCGCTCAGCGACGTGATCCGCGCGGGCCTGTCCGAGGTCGACGACTACCGCAGGGTGGTGCTGCGCCGGATGGACGACGTGCTCATCGCCGGCGCGGCGGCCAGCGAACTCGCGCACATACTCGCGGAGCTGATCGAGAACGGGCTGGCGTTCTCCCCACCGGATGTCGAGGTGGAGATCTACGGGCGCGCCGGGCCCAACGGGTACCTGCTCGCGGTGGTCGACCACGGCGTGGGCATGCCCGCCGACCAATTGGCCCAGGCCAACGCACGATTGCGCGGCGAACAGGACTTCGTCGTCGCACCGACCCGCCACCTCGGCCACTACGTGGTCGGCAGGCTCGCCGAACGGCTCGGCATCACGGTCGAACTGAGCGTCTCGCCGGTGAGCGGCATCGTCGCGCGCCTGACGCTGCCGCCCGGCATGGTCGAGACCGAGCCGGATCGGCGCGACGATCCCGCCACCTCCCACACCGCCACGGTGGGCGATACCGCTGGGTCTGCCACCGGTTCGAGGCCACAATCGCGCGGTACCGCTACCGCTACGACCGCCGACCGCCCACCGGCGCACGCGGTGAACGCCGGGTCGTCGCCCTACACGCAGTTCGTTTCCGCGCCGACCGAGCCGACAGCGAACGTCGGCCGCACCGAATCCCGCCGCTCAGAAGAGCCGTTCGGCCCGGCGCCGAGCGACCCCGGGGCGCGGCACACCAAGAACGGCTTGGTGAAACGAAACAAGAAGGCCCGCGCTGCCGCCACCGGCGCGCGGCCCGACGCGCCGCCCCGCATGGAGCCCGCCCCCGCGGTCGAGCGCTCACCCGAGGAGATCCGCAGCATGCTGTCCTCCTTCCGGACGGGACATCAGCGTGGCGCGCCCGCACGGCACGCCGCCGCGCGGGACGACCGCGTCCGCGCCGCCGACGCGGCGCCCGAATTCCAGCCCGCCGCGACCATGGCAGAGGAGATCCGGTGACCACCCACATATCGAGCGCCGACCCGCACACGTTCAATTGGATGCTGGCCAACTTCGTTCGCGAGACCGACGGTGTGCGCGAGGCGGTCGCGGTGTCCTCGGACGGCCTGCTCATCGCCATGTCCGAAGGATTGGACCGCGCCTCCGCCGACCGGCTCGCCGCCATGGTGTCCGGGCTGGTCGGGCTGGCCCGCAGCGCCTCGCGCAGCTACTCCTTCGACGGCCTGAAACTGATCATGATCGAGATGAGGCGCGGGTTCCTGCTCGTCTCCGCCATGGGCGACGGCAGCTGTCTCGGCGTGATCGCCGACAGCGGTTGCGACGTCGGTCTGGTCGGCTACGAGATGGCGGTGCTCGCCGACCGCGCTGGTGCGCTGCTCGATCCCGCGCTCATCGCCGAACTGCGTGAGTCGCTGCGGCGATGAGACACGAATTCGCCTCCGGCGAGGACCGATTCGTGCGGCCCTTCGTGGTCACCGCGGGACGCACCAGGCCGCTGCTGGACGGACTGCGCATCGAGACGTTGGTGCGGGCCGAGCCCGCAGCGCTGTCCGCGCCGCTGCGTTTCGAGCAGCGCACCCTCGTGCGGCTGTGCCAGCGGCCGCACTCCATCGCCGAGATCGGCGCCGCGCTTGGCGTGCCGGTCGGGGTCGCCAAGGTCGTGGTCAGCGACCTGGCCGCCACCGGACACGTGACCGTGCGCTCGGCCGACCAGCTCACCGCCGCCGCCATCGAGAGGATCAGGGACCTTGTCCGGGCACTCTGACATGCGAACGCCAACCATGCCGTCTTCGGTGAAAATCGTGGTCAGCGGTGGTTTCGGCGTCGGGAAGACGACATTCATCGGAGCCATCTCCGAAATCGAGCCGCTGGTGACCGAGGCGGCGATGACCGAGATGGCCGTCGGCGTGGACGACGCGGGGCATCGTGCCGACAAGACGCAGACCACGGTCGCCCTCGACTTCGGGCGCATCACCCTGGACAGCTCACTGCTGCTGTACCTGTTCGGCACGCCGGGCCAGGACCGTTTCGTCTTCCTGTGGGACGACCTGGTCGACGGTGCGCTCGGCGCGGTGATCGTGGTGGACACCGGCCGCGTCGACGACTGCTATCCGGTACTGGACTATTTCGAGGCACGCGGCACGCCGTTCGTCATCGCGGTCAACCGCTTCGACGGCAGCACGCGTTTCGACCTCGACGAGGTCCGCGAGGCGCTCGAACTGGAGGATTGGATCCCGGTGCTGGAATGCGATGCCAGGCAGCGCGATTCGGTCAAGGAGGTGCTGGTCTCGCTACTCGAACAGGTCCTGTTGCACCGGACGGATCACCTGACCGCAAGGGACGCGGGCTGAGAATCGCCGCGAGATTGCGCCGCGACCGATGAATTCGCCGCGCGTGCGTCGTCCGTACTGTTGCCCGGCCCTGACGAACAGAAGGAGCATCATCATGAGCAACGGCGCGGACCTCGGCCTCACCCACATCGGCGTGCTGGTCGGTGACCAGGACAAGGCCTTGGAGTTCTATCGCGACGTGATCGGTCTGGAAGTGCGTGCGGACCTGCCGTTCGCCGGTGGGCGCTGGCTGACCGTCGGGCCGGCGAAGCAGCCGGGCATCGAGTTCATTCTGGAGACGCCCGAGATGGTGCCGGACGAGGCGGCCGCCGCGGCGGCGCGGGCCCGGCTGGCCAACGGGGCGCAGGGCACGTTGATCTTCACCACCGACGCCGTGGACGCCACGTTCGCCCGGCTGCGCGACGCCGGGGTGGAGGTGACGCAGGAGCCGATCTCGCAGCCGTACGGCGTCCGCGACTGCGGGTTCCGTGACCCGTGGGGCAACCACCTGCGCTTCTCCGAACTCCTCGGCTGAGCCGGGCGCGGCCGGTGTGGGCCGCGTCGCATTTCCCGGCGGGCCGGAGGACAATACTGTCTGATCATGGGTGAAACGACGAGCGAGACCCAACAGGACGCCATCCGGCCGCTGCGCGACGACATCCGGTTCCTCGGTGGCGTGCTCGGCGACACCATTCGCGACCACGAGGGGCCGGAGGTCTTCGACCTCATAGAGCGCGTGCGCATCGAAGCGTTCCGGGTGCGCCGCGAGGAGGTCGGGCGCAGCGCCGTCGCGGAGATGCTCGACGGAGTGGACATCACGGTGGCCCTTCCGCTCATCCGCGCGTTCAGCTACTTCGTGCTGCTGGCCAATCTGGCCGAGGACATCCAGCGCGACCGCCGCCGCGCCGCGCACGAGACGGCGGGCGAACCGCCGCAGGACTCGTCACTGGCGGCCACCTACCGCAAGCTGGACGCGGCGGCGCTGGACGGAACCCGGGTCGCGGATCTGCTGGCCGACGCGCTGGTGTCGCCGGTGATCACCGCGCACCCGACCGAGACGCGCCGCCGCACCGTCTTCGACGCGCAGGCCCGGATCACCGAGCTGATGCGCCTGCGCCAGCGCTACGCCGAGAACGAGCGCGAGCGCGCCGACCTCGAGCGGCGAATCCGCCGCCAGGTGCTGAGCCTGTGGCGCACCGCGCTGATCCGCTTGGCGCGCTTGCGCATCCAGGACGAGATCTCGGTGGGTCTGCGCTACTACGACCTGACCCTGTTCGACGTGATCCCGGCGATCAACGCGGAGGTACGCGCCGCGCTGCGCTCGCGCTGGCCCGGCGTCGAGCTGCTGCCGCGCCCGATGCTGCGTCCGGGTTCGTGGATCGGCGGCGACCGCGACGGCAACCCGTACGTCACCGCCGAGGTGGTGCGGCAGGCCGCCTCCCGCGCCGCGGGCGTCGCGTTCGAGCGCTACCTGCGCGATCTGGTGGAACTGGAGAAGACGCTGTCGTTGTCGGCCCGGTTGGTCGCCGTGACGCCCGAGGTCGCCGCGCTCGCCGAGACCGGGTACCCCGATCCGGCGACGCACGCCGACGAGCCGTATCGCCGTGCGCTGCACCACGTCCGGGCCCGGCTGACCGCCACCGCGCTGGCGGCGCTCGAGCAGGTGCCGCCGAACGGCCTCGATGCCGGGGCGCGGCCCTACCCGACTCCGCAGGCCGTCCTGGACGACTTGGACGCGATCGACGCCTCGCTGCGGCGCAGTGGCGACGGCCTGCTCGCCGACGATCGCCTCGCCACGTTGCGCCACGCCCTGGAGACGTTCGGCTTCCATTTGCAGAGCCTGGACATGCGCCAGAACTCGGAGGTGCACGAGCAGGTCGTCGCCGAACTGCTGGCCTGGGCCGGGGTGCACTCCGACTACGCGAGCCTGCCGGAGTCGCGCCGGGTGGAACTGCTCGCCGCCGAGCTGCGCACTCGCCGCCCGCTGCTCGGTCCGCACGCCCGGCTGAGCGAACTGGCCGTCAAGGAACTCGGCATCGTCCGCGCCGCCCGGGACGTGGTGGACACGCTCGGCGCGGCGGCGGTGCCGAACTACATCATCAGCATGTGCACGTCGGTCAGTGATCTGCTCGAAGCCGCCCTGCTGCTGAAGGAGGGCGGTCTGCTCGACCCGGGGGAGCCGGACGGGCCGCCGAGTTGCCCGGTGGGCATCGTCCCGCTGTTCGAGACCATCGAGGACCTCGGCGCGGGTGCGGCCACGCTGTCGGCGGCGCTGGAGGTGCCGGTCTATCGCGAGCTGGTGGCCGCGCAGGGCATGCGTCAAGAAGTGATGCTCGGCTACTCCGACTCCAACAAGGACGGCGGGTATCTGGCCGCCAACTGGGCGCTGTACCGGGCGGAGCTGGATCTGGTCGAGGTCGCCCGCAAGACCGGCATCCGGTTGCGGCTGTTCCACGGCCGCGGCGGCACGGTCGGTCGCGGCGGCGGCCGCAGCTACGACGCGATCCTCGCCCAGCCGGCCGGAGCGGTGCGCGGCTCGCTGCGGCTCACCGAGCAGGGCGAGGTGATCGCCGCGAAATACGCCGAACCCGGTGCGGCGCATCGCAATCTGGAGTCGCTGATCGCGGGCACCCTGGAGTCGACGCTGCTGGACGTGGAGGGTCTCGGCGCCGACGCCGAGCCGTCCTACGGCATCATGGACGACCTGGCGGCCCGCGCCCGAGCCGCGTACGCGCGGCTCGTGCACGAGACACCCGGATTCGTCGAGTACTTCCGGCAGTCCACGCCGGTCGCCGAGGTGGGCGATCTGAACATCGGCAGCAGGCCTGCCTCGCGCAAGCCGACGAATTCGGTCGCGGACCTGCGCGCCATCCCGTGGGTGATGTCGTGGAGTCAGGCGCGGGTGATGCTGCCAGGGTGGTACGGCACCGGTGCCGCGCTGGAGGAATGGATCGGCGGCGACCCGGAACGTCTGGCGACCTTGGCGGATCTGTATCGCCGCTGGCCGTTCTTCCGCACGGTGCTGTCCAATCTGGCGCAGGTGATGGCCAAGAGCGATCTGGACATCGCCGCCCGCTACGCGGAACTCGTGGACGACGTGGCGTTGCGGGAGCAGATCTTCGGCATGATCCGCGACGAACACGCCCGGACCGTCCGCATGCACGCCGCGATCACCGGCAACGATCACCTGCTGGCCGACAACCCGTCGCTGGCCGAGTCGATCCACAACCGCTTCCCCTACCTGGAACCACTGAACCAGATGCAGGTGCAGCTGCTGCGCCGCCTCCGGGCCGGGGACGACTCCGAACTGGTGAAACGCGGCATCCTGCTGACGATGAACGGCCTGGCCACCGCCCTGCGCAACTCGGGTTAGCCGCCGAAGGGCCCGCGTCCGGTAGGAAGGACGTCGTGTCGATCGACGAAGCAGCCGTGGCGGCGCTGGCGGACCGCCGGATCGGTCCCGAGCACAAGGGCATGCCACCCGCGTTCTGGGGGCGGACCGTGCGCGAACTCCGCGCTGCCGCACCGGCGCTCGATCAGCTGGAGACGCCGGTGCTCACGGTCGATCGCGCGGCCCTCGCGGAGAACATCGCGGTCATGGCCGAGTGGGTGCGGGCGGCAGGCGTTCGGCTGGCGCCGCACGGCAAGACGACGATGGCGCCGCAGGTGTGGGCCGATCAGCTGGCCGCGGGCTCATGGGGCATCACCCTTGCCACCATCTGGCAGACGCAGGTGGCGCGGTCCTTCGGCGTCGCGCGGGTGCTGCTGGCCAACGCGCTGGTTGACCCGGTCGGATTGCGGTGGGTCGCGGCGGAATCGGTGCGCGATCCGTCTTTCGAGTTCTACTGCTGGGCCGACAGCGCCGAAACGGTCGCTTTGATGGACGCGCACCTGCGCACCGCCCCCGAGTCGGCGCGGATCCGGGTGCTGGTGGAACTCGGCGGCCCGCACGGCAGAACCGGCGCACGCACGGTGGAACAGGCGCACGCCGTAGCTCGGGCGATCGCCGGCGCGTCCCGGCTGACGCTCGCCGGGGTGGGCGGTTACGAGGGCGCGCTCGCACACGACCGCACCGCGACCGGCATCCGCGCGGTGCGCGACTACCTCGGGGAACTCGCCCGGCTGCACCGGGAACTCGACGCGGCGGGGCGATATCGCGGTCCGGCCGTCGTCACCGCCGGTGGGAGCGCCTATCCCGAGCTGGCGCTCGAGTACCTCGCCCCGCTGTCCGACGAGCAGGGCAGGCAAGGTGTCGCGACGACGGTCGTGCTGCGCTCGGGCGCGTATGTCATCCACGATGACGGCTTCTACGCGAGCATGTCGCCACTGGCGGCTCCCGAGTGCGCGCGGCCGCTGCGCTCGGCGATGCACGGCTGGGCACGCGCACTCTCGCGCCCGGAGCCCGGCCTCGCGTTGCTCGACGCGGGCAAACGTGATCTGCCTTTCGACGAGGGGATGCCGGTTCCGCAGCGCGTCGCGGGACCGCGGGGCAGTGCGCTCGACTCGGACGCGACGGTCTCCGCGCTCAACGACCAGCACGCCTTCCTCCGGTTACCGGGCGGCGCCGCCACCGAGTTGCCCATCGGGGCGGTCGTTCGGCTCGGTCTGTCACACCCGTGCACGGCTTTCGACAAATGGCGGCTGATCCCGGTGATCGATGACGCCGACGCGCCCTCGCCGCGAGTGGTGGATCTCCTGCACACGTTCTTCTGACGGGTGGCGCCGGGCTCTCGGCCGCGACGCCCGGCACTAGTCGTTCGAAGCGATCAGCGCGCGCACCAACCGGTCCAGCACCGGACGCGGATCGAAATCCGGTGTCGGATCGACCAATTGGTGCAGGATGATGCCCTCGAGCTGGCCGACCAGGATCTGCGTCGTCGCCCGGTCCCCGCCGACGTTCGCCAGCAGGCTCGCGGCCCATTCGGTCAGCCTGCGGTGGCCGCTCCGCACGGTCTCACGCAGCACGGGCGAGGTCCGCGCTTCTTGGAACAGCGCGTAGCGCGCCAATGTCCGTGTGGGGTCGGTTCGCACCGCGTGGACGACGAGGGCGGCCGTGCCGTCGACGAGGTCCTCGATGGTGGCGGGGGCGGGTCGCCGGTTGAGCGCCTCCCAATCCGCGTAGTCGCGAGCTTCGAGTCGCTCGGCGATGCCGGTCAGCAGCGCAGCGCGGGTGCGGAAGTAGTTGGACGCCGATCCGGCGGGCATGCCCGCGACCTCGTCCACCGCGCGGTGGGTGAGGGCTCGGATCCCGCGGGACCCGAGCAGCTCGATCGCCGCGTCCAAGACGAGTTCGCGCTTACCCGACATACCTCGATACTACAGCGGTAGTGATACCGGTTACAGTCCGGCGCGGCGGCACTACATACGTTGTAACGTTCGGGGAACCCGAGTGGTCCGGAGAAAGGGGCAACGATGCCCGAGGTGGTCATCGTGGGCGGTGGCATCGGTGGTCTGGCGACCGCGGTCGCCTTCCTCCGGCAGGGCCTGCGCGTCGAAGTGCTCGAGCGGAGTGCCGAGATCACCGAGGTCGGAGCGGGGTTGTCCTTGTGGCCCAACGCCCTGCGTGCTCTCGATGTACTCGGCCTGGGCGACGCGGTGCGGGCACGGGCCGTCGAGGAGGGCGCTGCGGGTATTCGCGACCGCACCGGGCGGTGGCTGACCAGGATCGACGCCGAGAAGCTCCGGGCGGCGTACGGCAGCCCGATCATGCTGCACCGCGCCGATCTGGTGGACATTCTGCGGTCGGCCATCCCGGCGGAGGCGCTGCGCACCGGTGTCACCGTGGCCGAGGCGAGGGTGGACGGCACGGTGGTGCACTCGGCCGGGACGTCCAGCGGAGACTTCGTCGTCGGCGCCGACGGCATCCGCAGTGTGGTGCGCCGCGCCGTCTGCGGCGAGATTCGGCCCCGCTACGGCGGATACACCGCATGGCGTCTGGTCGTCACGCCGCACCAGCCGGTCACCGATATGGGCGAAAGCTGGGGGCGCGGTGAGCGTTTCGGGTACGCGCCGCTCGCGGACGGCCGGGTCTACTGCTTCGCCACCGCGAACATGCCCGCGGGCACGGCGAGCGGCGGGCTCGCCGAGTTGCGCGCCCGGTTCGGCGGCTGGCACGAGCCGATTCCCGCCCTGCTCGCCGCGGCCGGGAACGCCGAGGTACTGCGGCACGATCTCTACGACCTGCCCGCGCTGAAAACTTTTGTGGCAGGGCGGATCGCACTCGTCGGCGACGCCGCGCACGCGATGATGCCCAACCTCGGACAAGGCGCCTGCCAGGCGCTGGAGGACGCCGTGGTGCTGGCCCGGGTCGTGACCCGCGACGGTGACCTGACCGCCTACGACCGGGAACGCGGGCCGCGTACCCGGATGATCGCGGCTCGCTCGCGCCGGATCGGCGCGGTGGCGCAACTGTCGTTCCCGCCCGGCGTCGCGCTGCGGGACGCCTTGCTGCGGGCGATCCCCGGCTCGGTGCAACTCAGGTCGTTCGCGCCGGTCCTGGATTGGCGCTGCTAGCTCGCTACGGCGCGAAGTCGCGTACCGCGCGCTCGCAGCGGGCGGCCTGGGCGCGGAGCGCGTCGAGGAGTTCCGGTGGGCCGGTGAGCACGGTGAAGTCGAGATCGACCGAGGTGATCATCCAGACCAGCTGTTCGGGCGTCTCGCTGCCGACATGCAGGCGGCAGCTGTGCTCGTCGACGGCTTCCACGACGCCCGCACCGGGCCAGACGCGTCCGGCGGCGTCGTCGGCCGATCGGTGCAGCAGCACCGTCGCCTGATACGGCCACGAGTGGGCCGACAGCCGCATCGAAAGATATGCCACGACATCGCCTTCCGGCGGCTCCCGGGGCGTGAAGCGCGGCCCGGTCGGAATCCGCGGGGTCATCCGGTCCACCCGGAAGGTGCGCCAGTCGGTGCGGTCGACATCCCAGGCGACCAGGTACCAATGCCTGCTGAAGTGCACGAGGGTGTGCGGCTCGACGGTGCGCGGGCCGAGCGCGCCGTTGTGCGCGCGGTAGTCGAACCGGAGCCGTTCGTGGCGCTGGCACGTTTCGGCGATGGCCATGAGCGTGTCCGGATCGACCTGCGGCGCCGGTGCGCCGACGCGCAAGGTGGCGCCGCGCAGGGTGCGGATCCGGTGCCGCAAGCGCGGCGGGAGCACCTGCTCCAGTTTGGTCAGCGCGCGCAGCGATGCCTCTTCGAGCCCGGTCACGGTACCGCCGCGCAGCCCGACCGCCACCGCGACCGCTTCGTCGTCGTCGAGCAGCAGCGGCGGCAGCGCTGTCCCCGCGCCCAGCCGGTAGCCCGCGGCGCCGCGGGTGGCATGGATCGGGTAGCCCAGCTCGCGCAGCCGGTCGACGTCGCGGCGAACGGTGCGGCCGGTGACGCCGAGCCGTTCGGCCAGTTCGGTGCCCGTCCGGTCCGGACGGGTCTGCAGCAGAGTCAGCAGGGCGAGCAGGCGGGCCGACGTTTCCAGCATGACGCCAGCATGCCCGGAAGTTAGGAACGCTCCCGTCCTAAGCCCTTCCTACCGTGGCCGATATGACTACCGAACCGGACATTCGCCCCTTCCGCATCGCCATCCCGCAGGAGCAGATCGACGATCTGCACCGGCGCCTCGCAGGCACGTCGTGGCCGAGCGACCTGCCCGGCGCCGGATGGGACAAGGGCATGCGAGTGTCCTACCTGCGACCGCTGGCCGAGTACTGGCGTACCGAATTCGATTGGCGCGCAGTGGAAGCAGAGCTGAACGAGCTGCCGCAGTTCGTCACCGACATCGAGGGGCAGCAGGTGCACTTCTTGCACCTGCGCTCGCCGGAGCCGGATGCCATGCCGCTGGTGCTCGGGCACGGCTGGCCCGCGTCGTTCGTCGAGTTCCTGGAGTTGCTCGGACCGCTGAGCGATCCGCGCGCACACGGCGGCGACCCGGCCGACGCGTTCCACGTGGTTGTGCCCTCGCTGCCGGGTTTCGCGTTCTCCACGGTGGCCCCGGACCCGGGTGCGGGCTCGACCGAGCGGTTCGCGGAGGTGGTCGCGGCACTCATGGCGCGTCTGGGCTACCACCGCTACGGCGTGCAGGGCGGCGACGCGGGGTACTTCGTCGCCGCCCAACTGGGCCATATCGACCCCGAGCATGTGGTAGGCCTGCACGTGAACGGCCCGATCACGATTCCATCCTGGGACGGCGACGCCGAAAACTCCGGCGGCCCGGACGAATACGTGGCTCAGGCGGAATGGTCCGCGGCGGATCAGGCGAAGCTGGACACGATGACCGGTCCGGACAGCTATGCCCGCTACGACTACGCGACCGTGCAGGCGAACCGTCCGCAGACGCTCGCGATCGGCCTCCAGGACACACCCGCCGGGCTGCTGGCTTGGATCGCCGACCTGTTCCGGCAGTACACCAACCCGGCGATCGAGCTGCCCGACGACGCGGTGGACCGGGACGCGCTGCTGACCAACGTCAGCCTGTACTGGTTCACCGGAACCTTCGCCTCCTCGCTGCGGCTCTACAGCGAATCCGCGGTCTGGGGCGCGCCGACGCGGAAGTCCGATGTGCCGACCGCGGCGGCGATCTTCCCCGGCGACATGTCCGTCCGCAAACTCGCCGAAGACGCGCACAACATCGTCCGGTGGACCGAGTTCGACCGCGGCGGGCATTTCGCGGCGATGGAGGCGCCGGATCTGCTGCTCGCGGACGTGCGCGAGTTCTTCCGCACGCTGCGCTGATCCGGCCCACTCGTCCACAGAGCTGACCGGGCCGGACACCACCCGGCGGCCGCGCACGGCCGGTGAGTGGT
The DNA here is from genome assembly GCF_047200615.1 of Nocardia sichangensis. NCBI lineage: Bacteria > Bacillati > Actinomycetota > Actinomycetes > Mycobacteriales > Nocardiaceae > Nocardia > Nocardia sichangensis. Next base: position 54,758 of record NZ_JBJZOK010000011.1, on the reverse strand, counting down.
CCATCCGTCGATGGACCTCGGCGGATCCGCTTGTCCCGCCGGGCTTTCCCGGGTCGAATGTCGGTGCGGCGGCACGCTCGAGACCCGGATCATCCGTCGTACCGGAGTGCCGCTTCGAAGGCGGCGCGGTGAGCGCTGGTGTAGGCCTGTTCCCGTTCGGACCAGGCGATGCGGGAGGCGACCTGCTCGGGGCTGGTGCCGCGATGGCCGGGGTCGGCCAGCTGTGCTGTCCACCAGTGGGCGTTGCGGATCTGGCGGTCGAGCATCGCGTCGACGACGTTGGCTCGCTCGGCATTGGTGAGGCCGTAGGCGTCGGCGAGGATTCGCACCTGGGCTGCCTGGGCGGGGGCGGGTGGTGCGTCGGGCTTCGAGGAGACGCACCACGTCCAGGCCAGGTATCCGAAGTCTTCGAGCGGGTCGCCGGGGGCGGCGGTGTCGAAATCGATGAAGGCGACCGGTCGGGCATTCCGGAAGACGGTGTTGTTGGGGCCGGGGTCGTGGTGGCAGACGACCGGCCGGCCTGCCGTGAGGCCGCTGTCGCGGGTCGCGTCGTGGAGCGAACGGAGCAGGGCCCCTGCCGCGGCGACCTGGGTGTCCGTCCAGCGCTGGAACCTGGCGGGCACCCATCCGGGCAGGTAGGTGAAGGTATCGCGGCCGGTGTCGTCGATTCCGAGATAACGCGGTGCGCCGGCGAAACGGACTTGCTGGAGGTGCGTGAGCAGTTCGGCGACGAAGGCCGACGAGACGGTGGCGGGTCGTCGCACTGTGTCGCCGACGCGGACCACGCCGGGGGTGATTCGTCCTCCGGTCAGGGGGATTTCGGCATCAGGTGACATAGGAACTACTTCCCGGAGTAGCGCGCGTGCATGGCGGCGGCGGTCGCCGCGAGTCGCGCGCGCAACTGCGGTGGGTCCAGAACCTCGACGTGCTCGCCGAGCGGCAGCAGGCCGTGGGCGAGCACGTCGTAGGACTCCGACGGAACCACCACCTCGACCCACCCTTCGGCATCGGGCGGTCCCGCCGAGGCCAGTGCCTCCGCGACCGCCGCCGGATCGTTCGTCAGCCGCAGCAGGCGCAGGTGGGTGGCGGCGATCCGGCAGCGCGCCCGCACGCGCAGCATCGAGCGCGCGAATTCGTCGGCGGCCTCGGACCAATGTGTGCGCAGATCGAATTGCGCTGGGCGGGAGAAGGTTTCGCCGGTCGGCTCGGCGGCGAGTATCCGGCCGACCCGGTACGAGCGCGGTGTGGACCCGCTGCGCGCCACCAGATACCAGGTGCCCGCCTTGAGCACCAGACCGAGCGGGTCGAGCAGGCGCTCGACCACTTTGTCGTTGCGGCGGTAGCGCACCCGCAGCCTGCGGTCGTGCCAGAGCGCGTCGGCGATCGTCGCGAGCATCGGCGTCTCGTCCGGCCGGTGGAACCAGCCCGGCGCGTCGACGAGCACACGTTCGGCGATGCGCGTCGCCCGCCCGCGCAGTTCCGGCGGCAGCGCGGCGAGCACCTTCAACTGCGCGGTGGCCAGCACGGTGCCGAGCCCGAGATCGGCGGCTGCACCGGGCAGACCGGTCAGCAGCACCGCGTCGGCTTCGTCGGTGGTGAGGCCGGTGAGCCGGGTGCGGTAGCCGTCGACCAGCCGCACGCCACCGGCCCGGCCCGGCTCGCTGTAGACCGGGACACCGGCCGACGAGAGGGCCTCGACGTCGCGGTAGACGGTGCGCACCGACACCTCCAGTTCCCTGGCCAGTTCGGGCGCGGTGAGCCTGCCCCGCGTCTGCAACAGCAAGAGCAGCTGCACCAGTCGACTCGCTCGCACGGAGGCGACACTAGCCGGAAACCTGGACAGGAGATGGCAAGTATTCGCCGTACCGTCGCCGGTATGACCACTTGGAGCCGGTTCACCGAAGAAGCGCCGCACATCGCCGAGGTCTTCCTGCGCAGGCACCGCGCGGCGGGCAATCTCTGCATGCTCGGCACCATCCGTTCGGACGGATATCCACGGATCAGTCCGATCGAGCCGCGCGTCTTCGATGGGCTCCTGGTGATCGCGGGGATGCCGGGCACGACCAAGTTCCGCGATCTGGCGCGCGATCCGCGCTTCTGCCTGCACACCGCCACGGTGGACACGAACGTTTCCGACGGCGACGCCAAACTCTTCGGCACGGTCGTCGAGCTTCCTGACCGCGACGTGCACGTTCGCTTCGCTCAGCACCTGTTCGACCAGACCGGGTTCGACATCAGGGGCCAACAGTTCGACCACTTCTACGTCGCCGATCTCACCGGCGCGTCGACAGTGGAGGTCGCGGGCGACCACCTCGACATCACCATCTGGAAACCGGGCGAAGGCGAACGCGTGGTGCGCAAGCACTGACCCGGCGCCGCCGCCTCACTCCCGTGCCGTCAACTGGGCGGCGATCGGGCTCGGGACCGGGACACCGCGCCGGCGCAGGTCTTCCAGGAATCGGCGGACGAGAGGATCGCCCGGGGTGGCGGTGAGGCAGACGACCTCGCGCACCAGAGGCGGACGCAGGCTGCGGACGGCGCCGGAGAACGTGGCCGTCAGCGCGCTGGTCGGCACGAGTGCGGTGCCGAGTCCGGCGGCGGCCAGCTGGGCGGCGGTGGTGGCCTGCCGGGTCCGGGTGGACGCGGTCAGCGCCACGCCCCTGCCTGCCGCGATTTCGTCGAGCCAGGCGCCGAGACCGTTGTCGGAGTGGTAGTGCACCACCGGTCGCGCGGCGATGTCGGCGAAAGTGACCGTGGCCGTGGGCTCTCCGGCTGCCTGCGGCGATACCGCGACGATCTCCTCGGTTCCGATCACCACGAGGTGGCCCTCCCAGCGGGACGGCCGCGGCCCGAGGGCGAGGTCGGCCGTCCCGGCGGACACCATCTCGGCCATGGCGTCCGCGCTGGACAACTCGGCCAGGACGAGGTGTACCTCGGGGCGGCGGCGGTGCCAGGCGCGCAGCACAGGCGCGAGCAGGCTCGCGGACATGCTGTCCGCGCAAGCGATCCGCAGCTGTCCTCGCGCGCCCGCGGCGACGGCGCGGCCTGCCGTGACCACCCGTTCGGCGGCGGCCACGGCGGCACGCGCGTCCGCGGCGATCGCGCGGCCCGCCGCGGTGGCCCGCACACCGCGCGGCAGCCGCTCCAGCACCGGCGTGCCGAGTTCGCGTTCCAGCGCGGCGATCTGATGCGACAGCGCGGGCTGCGACAGATGCAGCCGGCCGGCGGCTTCGGTCACCGATCCGGAGTCCAGCACGGCGACCAGGCACTCCAGCGCGCGCAAAGTAGGCATTCGAGAATTTTATGGCAAAGCGAGAAAATATCGATCTCACGACGGGATGGCCGATGGTCTCCCTGCTTGTTCCTTCTCGGTGGGGGCGACCTACCGAGGAGGCAACTCATGACAGGCACGATGCATGGCAAGAAACTCGTCATCGTCGGCGGTGCGTCGGGCATCGCGCGACAGATCGCGCGAGATGGCGCCGCCGAGGGCGCGGACGTGGTGCTCGCGGGCAGGGACGAGAACGCCGTCGCCGCCGCGCGGCGGCAGGTGGCGGGCGAGACACGTGGTCGCGCGGCGATCCATGCCCTGCGCATCGATCTCGGCGACGAGGACTCCGTCGTCCGGGCGGCCGAGGAGATCGGTGAACTGGACTATCTGGTGTCGGTGGCGGCGGCGCACGCGAACGGTCCCGTGGCCGAGCTGGACCGCGCGGCGGTCGTGCGGGCCTTCGACGCGAAGGTGATCGGTCCGATCCTGCTCGGCAAGCACTTCGCCGCCCGGATCAGGCCGGGCGGTGCGCTGCTGCTGTTCTCCGGGGTCGCCGCATGGCGGCCCGCGCCAGGCCGGACGGTGATGGCCGCGACCAACGGCGCGGTGCGTTTTCTCGCCGAGGCGCTGGCGGTCGAGCTGGCGCCGGTCCGGGTGAACGCGCTGTCGCCGGGCATCGTCGACTCGGGCGCCTGGGACGGTCTGGGCGAGCGGAAAGAGCAGTTCTTCGAGGAGGTGGCGGCTCGCAATCCGGCGCGCCGGGTCGGAAGCACCGCCGACATCTCCGCTGCGGCGCTGTCGGCACTGACCAATCCGTTCATGACCGGGACGACCCTGCACGTCGACGGCGGCGGCCGCCTGGCGTGAGCGCGGGCCGTCAATCGCTCCGGCGTGGTTGCCCACCGAGGTCGGCGCGCCGACGCGCCAGGAAACTGCGCTCGGCGGCATTGTCGGTGCGGGCGATGGCGGCGGCGTAGGCGGCGGTGGCCTCCTCGGTGCGGCCGAGCCGGGTCAACAGGTCGGCGCGGATGGCATGGAACAAGTGGTACCCCGCCAGGGGCAGGGCGTCCACCTGTGCCAGGGCCGTTGCCGGACCGTGTATTTCGGCGACCGCCACCGCGCGATTGAGCGCGACGATCGGACTCGGCGCGAGTGCGGCGAGCTGGTCGTAGAGCCGCAGGATCTGGGTCCAGTCGGTGGCCGCGGCGGTGGGTGCGTCGGCATGCACCGCGTTGATCGCCGCCTGCAGCTGGTATTGCCCCGGCTGGTTGCGGCGCAGGCACTGCCGGACGAGTGCGTGTCCTTCGGCGACGAGGTCGCGGTCCCACCGGCTGCGATCCTGCTCCGCGAGCGGGACGAGAGAGCCGTCGGCACCCGTGCGGGCGGCGCGGCGGGACTCGCTCAGCAGCATCAGCGCGAGCAGTCCGGTCACCTCGGGCTCGTCCGGCATCAGCTCTGCCAGCAAGCGCCCGAGGCGGATCGCCTCGGCGCAGAGGTCGGCCCGGACCAGCCGCGCGCCGGAGGAGGCGGTGTGCCCCTCGGTGAAGATCAGATACACGACGGCGAGTACCGCGCGCAGCCGGGCGGGCAGCTCGGCGTCGGCGGGCACCCGGTAGGGAATGCGGGCGTCCCGGATCTTGCCTTTGGCGCGCACCAAGCGTTGCGCCATGGTCGCTTCCGAGACCAGGAAGGCGCGGGCGATCTCGGCGGTGCCCAACCCGCCGAGCAGCCGGAGGGTCAGTGCCACCCGCGCCTGTTGCGCGAGGGCTGGGTGGCAGCAGGTGAAGATCAACCGGAGGCGGTCGTCGCGCACGGCGCTCACGGGCTCCAACGGTTCGTCCTCGGCATGCAGGAGCCTGGCCTGCGCGTGCCGGTCCGCCCGGGAGGCATCGCGGCGCAGGCGGTCGATCGCCCGGTTGCGCGCGGTGGTGATGATCCAGCCGGGCGGGCTCGGCGGGACACCGTCGGCGGGCCAGCGCTGGACGGCGGCGGCGAACGCGTCCTGCACCGCGTCCTCGGCGACGCCGATGTCTCCGAACACGCGGATCAGGCTCGCCACCGCACGGCCGTAGTGCTCGGCGAACACCGCTTCGATCACCGAGCCGGTCACGGCCTCGCTCATCTATTCGTCTCGGATCGGACGGACTTCGATGGGCAGAGTGACGACGGCGGCGAGCCTGCGGCCCCATTCCAGAGCCTCGTCGAGATCGGCGGCGCGGATGACGGTGAACCCGCCGATGTGCTCCTTGCCCTCGACATACGGGCCATCGGTGATCAGCATGTCGTCGCCTTCGGCGCGCAGCACGGTGGCGGTGCTCGGCGCGTGCAGGCCCGCCGCGAACACCCAGGCTCCCGCCGCCCGCATCTCGTCGTTCAGCGCCGCGAGATCGCGCATGATCTCGTCCAGGTTGTCCGGCACGCCATCGTCGGGCTGGTAGATGCCGAGCAGATAGTTCTTCATTCCGTCGTCCTCCCTCACGCACGCCGGTAGGTGGTGATGACGACACCGGTGCCGGTCACCACGGTGTCGACCGACCGCAGGCCGACCGGCCCCACGCCGTCGAACAGGCGGCGACCGGTGCCGAGCACCAGCGGGTGGGTCAGCAATAGGTACTCGTCCACGAGATCGTGACGCATCAGAGAGCGCAACAGGTCACCGCTGCCGAGTACCACCAGGTTCCGGTCCGGCTGCCGCCGCTGTATTCCGGGCACCGCCGTCGCCGCGTCGCCGCCGAGCCAGATCGAATTCCGCCAGGCCAGCGGCCCGCTTCCGGTGCGAGAGGCGACGATCTTCTCGGTCTTGTCCAGCGCCTCGGCCATCGGATCGCCGACCTGTCGCGGCCAGTATCCCGCGAAATCCTCGTAGGTGCGCCTGCCGAGCAGCAGCGCGCCGCGGTTGGCCGCCATATGCCTGCCCATGACCTCCGCCTGCACCGGGTCGTCGTGCCGGTATGCCCAGCCGCCGTGGGCGAATCCGTCCCTGCTGTCCTCATCCGCCCGGCCGGGCGCCTGCATGACGCCGTCCAAGCTCAGATGCTCCACCGCGATGATCTTGCTCATCTCCGCTCCTTCCGCGACCGGCGCGGCGCCGGTCTCACCACGTACACGAACGGACGACCGGCGGATCGACAGCGAGCGCGGAATATTTTCCGCCCAATTTCCGGCACCGCGGCATCGGGCGGACTCACTTGTCGGGCAGCAGGCGTTGGATGTCGGAATAGCTGACGATGCCCGGCGCGACGGGAGCGTCGTGCCGCACGGCGCGGGCCACGTCCACCGCGGCCGACAGTGCGGCGCGGTAGAGCAGCGATCCGGTGCTGATCCGGCGGACACCCAGGTCTGCCAGCGTCGCGATGCCGGGGCCGGTGGCCGAATAGAGGACGTTCACCGGCAGCTCGGTCGCCGCGACGATCCGCTCGACGCGGGCCGGGTCGGCCACGCCGGGCACGAACACGCCGTCGGCTCCGGCCGCGGCGTAGCGCCGCGCACGCTCATGCGTGGAGCCGTGGTCGAGGCCGAGCCAGTAGGTGTCGACGCGGGCATTGACAAACAGCTGCGGCGTGCGGTCCTTGATCGCGCTGATCAGCGCTGCTTGGTGCCGTGGGTCGGCCAGAGCGGAACCCGCGCGGCCGTCTTCGAGGTTGATACCCGCGATCCCGCGGGCGGCGAGTTGTCCGGCGAAATCGGCGACCGCTTCTGGCCGCTCGTCGAACCCGCCCTCGATGTCGACGGTGATCGGGATGGGCAGCCGGCCCAGGCGCCGGGCGGCATCGAAGGTCTCCGCCTTCGTGACGCCCGCACCGTCGGCGAGCCCCGCCGCGGCGGCCACGCCCAGGCTGGTGGTGCCGATCGCCGGGAATCCCTCGGTCGCCAGCAACGCCGCCGAGGCGAAATCCCAGGCGTTCGGCAGCACCAGGGGCAGGTCGCGGTGGTGCAAAGCGCGGAAGATCTCGAACTTGGTCGGCGCGGGCGCCGCCGGAGAAGACGAAGTCATGCCGCGACCGTAGCCACGGGACGTTTCGGCGCCCGCCGAAACGACGACGCGCCATGATGAGGTGATGTCCGATCGAGGAGCCGAACTGGCGGGCCTGGCCGCTCTGCTCGCCGACCGCACCCGCGCCGACATCTGCCTCGCGCTGCTGGACGGACGGGCCTGGACCGCGGGCGAACTCGCGCGCCATACCGGTGTCGCGCCGTCCACCGCGACGCAACACCTGGACCGGCTGCGCGACGGCGGGTTGGTGCTCGAGCATCGGCAGGGCAGGCACCGCTACCTGCGGCTGGCCGGGCCCCGGGTCGCGGAACTGCTCGAGGCCATGGTCGCCCATGTCGGCCCGCCCGCCGCCCCGGCGACCGGACTGCGCACCGCGACCGCCGCCGCCGCGCTGGCCCGTGGCCGCACCTGTTACGACCATCTCGCGGGTCGGTTGGGTGTGGCGGTCACCGACGCCATGACCGCACAGGGCCTGTTGCGCGGCGACAGCGGGTTCGCGCTGACGGAGTCCGGCTCGGCGTGGCTCACCGGGCCGATGGGCGTCGACCCCGCCGCGCTGCGCGCCACCCGAAGGCCGATCGTCCGGCCGTGCCTGGACTGGACCGAGCGCCGCGTCCATCTGGGCGGCGCGGCGGGCGCGCAACTCTGCCGCCGCATGATCGAGCTGGCGTGGATCAAGCGGATCGGTAGCGGGCGCGCCGTGCGCGTGACGGCGCGAGGCGAGGCCGGGCTGGCCGAGACGCTGGGCATCGCCCCCGGACTACTGCGCTGACCTGCGGCGGACCGATGCGCCGTACCTTGCGTGACCGAGGCCGCGAGCTCGCCGTTTCGCCTGACGACGCGGCGGGTATCTGGTGGTCGTGAACCGCTCCCGGCGACCAGGCTGTGAATGAGCTTGCATAGTCATGCATAATCATCACATGGTTGATTCCTCGGGCGGACCCGCCGTGCGGGTCGCGGTAGCCGGTGCCAGCGGGTACGCGGGCGGCGAAGTGTTGCGTCTGCTGCTGGGGCATCCGGCCTACCGAACCGGGCGCCTCGTCATCGGGGCGCTGACCGCGGGCTCCAACGCGGGTACCCCGCTGGGGGAGCTGCAGCCGCATCTGCTGCCGCTGGCCGATCGGGTGCTCGCGCCGACCACGGCCGCCGAACTGACCGGACACGACGTGGTCTTCCTCGGCCTGCCGCACGGCCAGTCCGCGGCCATCGCCGCCGAGTTGCCCGAGTCCACCGTGATCATCGACTGCGGCGCCGACTTCCGGCTCACCGACCCCGAGGCCTGGGAGAAATACTACGGCAGCCCGCACGCGGGCAGCTGGCCCTACGGGTTGCCCGAGCTGCCCGGCGGTCGGGAGAAGCTGCGGGGCGCGACGCGGATCGCGGTCCCCGGCTGCTATCCGACCGTCGCGAGCCTCGCGCTGGCTCCCGCCGTCGCCGCGGGCATCGTGGAGCCCACCGTGCACGTGGTCGCGGTGAGCGGCACCTCCGGAGCGGGCCGCAAGCTGGACATCGGGCTGTTGGGGTCGGAGGTGATGGGTTCGGCGCGGGCCTACGGGATCGCGGGCGCGCACCGGCATACCCCGGAGATCGCGCAGAACCTCACGGCGGCAGGCGGCACGGACGTCACGGTGTCCTTCACGCCGGTACTCGCGCCGATGCCACGCGGCATCCTGGCCACCTGCACCGCACCGATTCGCGTCGACGCGGCGCAGGCGCGCGCGGTCTACGAAAAAGCCTATGCCGACGAGCCTTTCGTGCACCTGCTGCCGGAGGGCGCGCTGCCGCAGACCGGGTCGGTGCTCGGCTCCAACGCCGTGACCCTGCAGGTGGCCGTGGACGCCGACGCGGGCGTGCTCGTGGTGATCGGCGCGATCGACAACTTGACCAAGGGCACCGCGGGCGCCGCGGTGCAATCGATGAACCTGGCCCTCGGCTTCGAGGAGACCGAAGGACTTTCCACCGTAGGAGTGGCACCGTGACATCGACCGACACCGCCAGCGGCAAGCTGGTCCGCACCCAGGGCGTGACCGCACCGCTCGGCTTCCGCGCGGCGGGCATCGCCGCGGGCATCAAGGTCAGCGGCAAGCCGGACCTGGCGCTGGTGTTCAACGAGGGGCCGGAGTACCCGGCCGCGGGCGTGTTCACCCGCAACAAGGTGAAGGCCGCTCCGGTGCTGTGGTCGCAGCAGGTGCTGACCGGCAAGCGGCTGCGCGCGGTGATCCTGAACTCCGGCGGCGCCAACGCCTGCACCGGCCCCGGCGGATTCCAGGACACGCACAAGACCGCCGAGGAACTCGCCGCCGCGCTGAGCAACTGGGGCACCGAGACCGGAGCGGGGGAGATAGCGGTCTGCTCCACCGGGCTCATCGGTGACCGGCTTCCGATGGACAAACTGATCCCCGCCGTCACCGAGATCGTGCACGAGATGGGCGGCGGCCTGTCCGGCGGCGCTGATGCCGCGTGGGCCATCATGACCACCGACACGGTGCCCAAGGAGGCGGCGTTCCACCACCGCGACAAGTGGAACGTCGGCGGCATGGCGAAGGGCGCGGGCATGCTGGCACCGTCGCTGGCGACCATGCTGGTCGTGCTCACCACCGACGCGGCGGTGACCGCCGATCAGCTCGACCGCGCGCTGCGCAACGCCACCGCGCGCACCTTCGACCGGCTCGACGTGGACGGCTCCTGCTCCACCAACGACACCGTCCTGCTGCTGGCCAACGGCGCCAGCGAGGTCAGCCCGAGCCAGGAGGAGTTGGACGCCGCCGTGCTCACGGTCTGCGACGATCTGGCCGCCCAGTTGATGGCCGACGCCGAGGGCGTCACCAAGCGGGTGCTGGTCACCGTCGCCGGTGCGGTCAGCGAGGACGAGGCCGTGGCCGCGGCGCGCACCGTCGCCCGCGACAGCCTGGTCAAGACGGCGCTGTTCGGATCCGACCCGAACTGGGGCCGGGTGCTCGCGGCGGTCGGCATGGCGCCGGTGACGTTGGACCCGAACCGGATCTCGGTGTCGTTCAACGGCAAACCGGTGTGCATCGATGGCGTCGGCGCGCCCGGCGCACGCGAGGTCGATCTGTCCGGCGCCGACATCGAGGTGCTGATCGACCTGAACGTGGGCTCCGCGCGTGCGACCATCCGCACCACCGACCTCTCGCACGGTTACGTCGAAGAGAACTCGGCCTACAGCTCATGACCAGCGACGTGTTGCACACGCTTTCGGCGTTGGACAAGGCCCACGTCCTAGCCGACGCCCTGCCGTGGTTGCAGAAGTTCCGGGACAAGATCGTCGTCGTGAAGTACGGCGGCAACGCCATGGTCGACGACGACCTCAAGCGGGCCTTCGCCGCCGACATGGCGTTCCTGCGCACGGTCGGCGTCCACCCGGTGGTGGTGCACGGCGGCGGCCCGCAGATCAGCGCGATGCTGAAAAAGCTCGGGCTGCAAGGCGAATTCCGCGGCGGCTTCCGGGTGACCACACCCGAGGTGATGGACGTGGTGCGGATGGTCCTGTTCGGTCAGGTCGGCCGCGAGCTGGTCGGCCTGATCAACTCGCACGGCCCGTACGCGGTCGGCATCTCCGGTGAGGACGCCCGGCTGTTCACCGCGACCCGCCGCACGGTCGAGGTCGACGGCGAGCCCACCGACATCGGGCTGGTCGGCGACGTCACCGAAGTGAACCCGGATGCCGTGCTGGATCTGATCGGGGCGGGCCGAATTCCCGTGGTGTCGACCATCGCCCCGGACGCGGAGGGCGTGGTGCACAACATCAACGCCGACACCGCCGCCGCGGCGCTCGCCGAGGGCATCGGCGCCGAGAAACTGGTGATGCTCACCGACGTCGAAGGCCTGTACACGAACTGGCCGGACCGTTCGTCGCTCACCTCCAGCATCGATACGAAAGCGTTGGCCGAGTTGCTCCCACGCCTCGATGCGGGCATGGTGCCCAAAATGGAAGCCTGCCTGCGCGCCGTGACGGCCGGGGTGCCGACCGCGCATGTCATCGACGGCCGGGTCCCGCACGCCGTGCTGCTGGAACTGTTCACCGGAGAAGGAATCGGAACGATGGTGACGCCCGCCCCGCTCATCCCGAACGGGTCCGGCGCGCCGAACGGAACGAAACAATGAGCACAGCTGAACTGCAGCAGCGGTGGTCCGCCGCGCTGATGAACAACTACGGCACACCGAAGGTCGCGCTGGTCCGCGGCGCGGGAGCGGTGGTCTACGACGCGGACGGCAAGCGCTACGTCGATTTCCTCGGCGGCATCGCGGTCAACAGCCTCGGGCACGCGCACCCGGCGATTCTGGAGGCGGTCACCCAGCAGCTCGGCACGCTCGGGCACGTGTCGAATCTGTATGCCAGCGAGCCGGTCGTCGAGCTGGCCGAGCGGCTGCTCGCGCACTTCGGCGACGGCGAAGGCCGGGCGTTCTTCTGCAACTCCGGCACCGAGGCCGTCGAAGCGGCGTTCAAGATCGCACGGCTGACCGGGCGGCCCAAGCTCGTCGCCTGCGAGGAGGCCTTCCACGGCCGCACCATGGGCGCGCTCGCCCTCACCGGGCAGCCGTCCAAGCGCACCCCGTTCGAACCGATGCCGCCCGGCGTCGTGCACGTGCCCTACGGCGACGCCGCGGCGCTGGAGGCCGCGGTCGACGAGGACACCGCCGCGGTGTTCCTCGAGCCGATGATGGGGGAGAGCGGCGTGGTGGTACCGCCGTTCGACTACCTGGCCAAGGCGCGTGAGATCACCGCGCGCAAGGGTGCGCTGCTGGTGCTGGACGAGGTGCAGACCGGCATCGGCCGGACCGGGAAGTTCTACGCCCACCAGGCCGTCGGCATCGTCCCGGACGTGATCACCCTGGCCAAGGGTCTCGGCGGCGGACTGCCGATCGGCGCGGTGCTGGCCACCGGGCGGGCGGCCGATCTGCTCACCCCCGGCATGCACGGCACCACCTTCGGCGGCAATCCCGTGTGCGCCGCGGCGGCGCTCGCGGTGCTGCGCACGATCGATGAGACCGACCTGCTCTCGCACGTCGAGTCGGTCGGCAAGCGACTCAGCGACGGCATCGAACTGCTCGAGCATCCGCTCATCGATCAGGTGCGCGGTGCGGGCCTGTTGCTGGGCATCGTGCTCACCGACGAGGTGTCCGCACAGGTCGAGGCGCGGGCGCGGGAAGCGGGCTACCTGGTCAACCCGGCCAAGCCCGACGTGATCCGGCTGGCGCCGCCGCTGGTGCTCACCGAGACCCAGGCCGACAATTTCGTCGCCGACCTGCCCGGGATCCTCGACGCCGCGCTCGCTGACGCGAAAGGAGCTGCGGCGCAATGACTTCCGTGCGGCATTTCCTGCGTGACGACGATGTCAGCCCGGCCGAGCAGGCCGAGATCCTCGCCCTCGCGGCCGAACTCAAGAAGTCGCCGTTCGCGCGGCGCCCGCTGGAGGGTCCGCGCGGCGTCGGCGTGATCTTCGAGAAGAACTCCACCCGCACCCGGTTCTCCTTCGAGATGGGCATCGCCCAGCTCGGCGGGCACGCGGTGGTCGTCGACGGCCGCGACACCCAGCTGGGCCGGGAGGAGACGCTCGGCGACACCGGCCGGGTGCTGTCTCGGTATGTGGACGCCATCGTGTGGCGCACCTTCGAGCAGTCCCGGCTGGACGAGATGGCCGCCACCGCGACGGTGCCGGTGGTCAACGCGCTGTCCAACGAGTTCCATCCCTGCCAGGTGCTCGCGGACCTGCAGACCCTCGCCGAGCACAAGGGCGACCTGACCGGTCGCGAACTGGCCTACTTCGGCGACGGCGCCAACAACATGGCGCACTCGCTGCTGCTCGGCGGCGCTACCGCGGGTCTGAACGTGACCATCGCCGCGCCCGCGGGGTTCGAGCCGCAGCCGTGGGTGGTGGAGGCCGCGCGTAAGCGGGCCGCCGAGACCGGCGCGACCGTCACGGTGACCGGCGACCCGGTCGCCGCCGCGTGGGGCGCCGACGCGCTGGTCACCGACACCTGGACGTCCATGGGGCAGGAGAACGACGGCCTGGACCGGGTGGGTCCGTTCCGCCCGTTCCAGCTCAACGCCGAGCTGCTCGCGCACGCGAAGCCGGACGCGGTCGTGCTGCACTGCCTGCCCGCGCACCGTGGCGAAGAGGTCACCGACGAGGTGCTCGACGGGCCGCGCAGCGTGGTGTGGGACGAGGCGGAGAACCGCCTGCACGCGCAGAAGGCGCTGCTGGTCTGGCTGCTGGAGCGACGATACGGGGGAGCGGCGTGAACGGTCGGGCCAGGAGGCGGCAGCGGAGTGTGACCGGCTCCGCTCGTGCCAGAAGGGCGCAGCGTGAGCGAGGGCGTATCACCGGCGTGGCCATGCTCGTCGGGCCCAGCGGGGCTGCCTGGAGCCAACCGGACCCCAGCGAGATGCAGCCGGTGAGGGAGTGTCAGCCAGGGCGCAGCGCTCAGCCGCGTACGCCGATCCTGCGCCCTAGCGAGGCGCGGTCGTGAGCGTTTCGCAGTCGGAATCGGGACGAAGCGGCCCGGCCATCGCGCGCACCCGCGCCGGGCGGCAGTCGCGCATCATCGAACTGCTGTCGGCGCACGCGGTACGCAGCCAGACCGAACTGGCGGCGCTCCTGGCGGCCGAGGGCATCGAGACCACCCAGGCGACGCTGTCGCGGGACCTCGACGAACTCGGTGCGGTGAAACTGCGCGCGGCAGACGGCGGCGCGGGCGTCTACGTGGTTCCAGAGGACGGCAGCCCCGTCCGCGGTGTCACCGGCGGCACCGACCGGCTGTCCAAACTGCTCGGCGACTTGCTGGTCTCCACCGACGCCAGCGGCAACATCGCGGTCCTGCGCACCCCGCCCGGCGCGGCCCACTACCTGGCCAGCGCCCTGGACCGCGCGGCCCTGTCGTACATCGTCGGCACCATCGCGGGCGACGACACCATCGCCGTCATCGCGCGCGAACCCCTGACCGGTGCGGAAGTAGCCGCGAAGATCGAACAACTAGCCTGATCCGTCCCCGACTCCGTGCCTGATTCGTCGAACCGCCATCCGGCCTATCGCGACGCCAAGGTGCGCACTCTAATGGAGACGGCCGATCGGGTGGCCGGCCCCGGTGGAAGGACACCGGCGCTGCACCTCGTCGACGACGTAGGCCGGCAGCACGCTCAGCTCGCTGTTGTGCTGGTTTCGAACAACCCCTACGCCTTGGGCCCTCCTGTCCTGGGCAGTCGCCCGTCGCTCGAGAGCGGCCTACTGGGCATCGTCGTTCTCGACGCGCCGGATCCCAGGCGGCATCCTCCAGGGCGCGCTTGGAGCGCACCGGACTTCGAGGTCTTCGCCCCCGCGCCGGTGCACGCGGGTATCGACGGTGAGCCAGTGGTGCTGAACGCGCCGCTCAGGTTCGCCATTCGCCCGGCAGTGCTCCGCGTGCGCATCTCCTCCCGGCATCCTGGCGCCTCGCCCTCCGCTCGTCTGCGACCGGCAAGGTCCCCGAGGAGCGCTTCACCGTCCGTCCGCAGGCAGGCGCCGGAGTAGTCGGCCGGGTACGACGCCTCTCCGCCTCGACGACCGATACCTGCGGTCGCGTACGCCCGCCACCATGGCCGACGTTCCGGCTCCGAGGACCGAGCCGAGCACGACGTCACCGGGGTAGTGCACGCCGGTGTGCACCCTCGAATAGGCCACCCACTGGCGAGCAACCGGATCGGCACTGCCAGCGCCGGGTAGCGTCGGCCCACCGAATAGGCGAACGCAAAAGCCGAGGCGGCGTGACCGGACGGGAAGGACGCGGACTCCAGCATCGGAACGAGACGGCCGACAGTGACCTCGATCCAGCTCACTTGTCGGTCGAGCTGAAGATACTGCGGCTGTACATGGGCACGGTTGATGGGTGCCGGCTCTCCAGCGGAGCGCGGAACCCGACCCCCGATTATGAATGAGCTTGCATCATCGTGCATAATCATTTGCAGAATGACGCAGGGCCTCAAGGCTGGTCGCGAGGGCGTCGGGGCCGGGCCGTTCCCACTGCTCGGACACCCGCCATACTGCTGATACACCTACCGAACATCGAGGAGCACACAGAACATGTCCGAGCGCGTCGTACTCGCCTACTCCGGTGGGCTGGACACCTCCGTCGCGATCAGCTGGATCGGCAAGGAGACCGGCGCCGAAGTGGTGGCCGTGGCCATCGACCTCGGCCAGGGTGGCGAGGACATGAACGTGGTGCGCCAGCGCGCCCTTGACTGCGGCGCGGTCGAGGCGATCGTGGTCGACGCGCGCGACGAGTTCGCCGACCAGTACTGCCTGCCCACCATCCAGGCCAACGCGATGTACATGGGCCAGTACCCGCTGGTGTCGGCGATCAGCCGCCCCCTCATCGTCAAGCACCTGGTCGAGGCCGCCAAGTTCCACGGCGCGAGCACCGTCGCGCACGGCTGCACCGGCAAGGGCAACGACCAGGTCCGCTTCGAGGTCGGCATCGGCGCGCTCGCGCCCGATCTGAACGTGATCGCCCCGGTTCGCGACTACGCCTGGACCAGGGAGAAGGCCATCGCCTTCGCCGAGGAGAACGCGCTGCCGATCAACGTCACCAAGAAGTCGCCGTTCTCCATCGATCAGAACGTCTGGGGCCGCGCGGTGGAGACCGGGTTCCTCGAGGACCTGTGGAACGCCCCGACCAAGGACGTCTACGACTACACCTCCGACCCAACCGTCAACTTCGAGGCTCCCGACGAACTCATCGTCACGTTCGACAAGGGTGTTCCGGTGGCCATCGACGGCCGCCAGGTCAGCGTGCTGGAAGCGATCATCGAGCTGAACCACCGCGCCGGCCGCCAGGGCGTCGGCCGCCTGGACATGGTCGAGGACCGCCTGGTCGGTATCAAGAGCCGGGAGATCTACGAGGCTCCGGGCGCCATCGCGCTGATCACCGCGCACCAGGCCCTGGAGAACGTCACCATCGAGCGCGAGCTGGGCCGGTACAAGCGGCAGGTCGAGCAGCGCTGGGGCGAGCTGGCCTACGACGGCCTGTGGTTCTCCCCGCTCAAGCGCGCGCTGGACGCCTTCATCCTGGACACCCAGCAGCACGTCTCCGGCGACATCCGGATGGTGCTGCACGGCGGCTCCGCCGTGGTCAACGGCCGCCGCTCGGAGCAGTCGCTCTACGACTTCAACCTGGCCACCTACGACGAGGGCGACACCTTCGACCAGTCCCTGGCCAAGGGCTTCGTCCAGATCCACGGCCTGTCCTCCAAGGTCGCCGCCCGCCGCGACCTGAACCAGAAGTAAGCCTCAGGCGTGCCGGTGCCCGACCGAGCACCGGCACGCCGACGGCTCCCACGAGGGTGGCCTCGAACCAGAATTCGCGCTGCACCGCCTCGACTTCGGCGGCGGTGGGGTAGGAGTGTGGCTTCCCGTAGTCTCGAATCGGCGTTCGGAGTGTGCTGACAGGGCAGCAGTGCACCCCGAAAGCAACCTGCGTACGCCTTCGCCCCGGCGCTCGAGGCCCCGGCATATGGTTTCGAGCAACCACCGAAGCTGCGTCGAACAGGAACGACTCGACCTGTGCGCGCCGACGCAACAACTCGTTCCTCGGTCCAACGGAACGACTGAGCCGCAAGTCGATGCACCAGTTGATCCCGCAAACCAACCCACAACTGTTCTCGCGAATCAACGCACCAACTGATCTCGCAAGAACATGGGTAACTCCATGTACTCACATCGAACTAGCTTGCGATTGGCGTCGTTGTCAAGAGCGGACCGTGTTGGAGGCAGTTGGTTGCATTGGGTCGCTGAGCTGCGGATACTTCGAATACCTACCCCACTCCGGCTATAACATCGATTGCTGGCGTTGGCGGGTGCGAGCCTCGTTGGTTGACGTCAGTCATTAAATGGCGGGTTTGATGACAAGTAGCGATGACTGACCAGCAACCACGCCGGGCCACGAGCGAATCGTGCATGGTGCAACGTGGGATAACGACCACGCGCCTTTGGCCGTCGCCCTGACTGCTTCGGCCAGGCCCTGCACCGCCATCACCCGCACACATCAGCGACGCGGCGAACTTGGGCCGCTAGTGTGCCCATGTTCGATGCGCCCTCGGCAGGACACACAAACATGGGTGACTGAAAAACGCCTGGTCATCGTGGGCGCATATCCCCTCTGAAGACTCGCAAATGCCCTGCGGGCGTTGGTCAATCGGCCCAACTCCAGGGGTGGGGCATGTCGAACACGGGAACGAGACGACCTGCGGTTTTCGGGTGGGCTTGGTACCGACTGGGTATCGGGTAGCCGAGTGCCGGGCGGTACCGGCCCGGGGGTCGTGGAAAGCCCACTAGGGTGGCGGGTGTGGTGGCTACCGATGCAAGTTTGATGGAACGGCCCGCGTTGGCAGCGTTCAGCGAAGCTCTTCCGGAGGCTGCTGAAGGCGCGTGGTTCGCGTCTGTGGCCACTGGGGCTGTGCTTGAGGTGTCGTCTCAGCGGCCGGTTTGCACGCCTCAGTTCGAGCCGCGGGCGGAGTCGGCGCTCAACTCCACGTTGAGGGAGGTGGCCGCGCGTCTGCCGGGATCTCATCGTGGCGTGATCGCAATCGGTGAGTGCAGAGGTCCCTGGGGTGTGCCGGACTTGGTCGCTTTCACCCCTGCACGGATTGGTCAGCGGTTGAGCTGCGGGGTTCCTCCGTTGTTGGCACAACACGACTGCCGCCTCGTTGCAGCAGCAGGGCGATGGATGGAACCGGCGATGTTGGCGGCAGCAGCGGGGGTGTCGTCCAGCGCTGGTGACCGCTATATGCGGCGACTGGTCGGGATCGGGGCGCTCGAGATGCGGCGCGGTCGGCTGAAGCGCGATCGGGGGATGGTTACTCTGGGACGGCACTGGGCGATCGAGGCCAAGGTAGATGACTGGCAAACAGGGCTGGCGCAAGCGCACCGCTACCGCCTGTGGGCAGACGGAGCGGTCCTTGTATTGGGGCGGGCAAGGGTTCCCGTGGATGTTATCGCGGAACAAGCACGGCACTATCGAGTCGGTCTGGTAGTCGAGGGCGCCTGGGTTACGCGCCCGATTTTGGTACCGCCCGATGACGCCACCCGGCTACACGCATCCGAGCACATCCTGGCCGCGCTGGTGGGTGAAACGCGGCCTACTCGCACGTGAGTGATCAGCTCTCGGCTCGAACATACGCGTCGAACCCGCTGCGCAATCCGTCTAGCCACGCAGCCTTCTCCTTGCGTCCGACTCCCTGCGACCCCAGGGCGACTGCGTGCTCCCAGGCCAAAGCAGCGCCATCGAACATTCGTTGCACGGTGGCGACGCGGTCGGTGTGCTGCTTGGAATCGAGCACAGTGCGCATTTGCTCCTGAAGAATGCGCAGGTGCTGGATGCGGTGCCCTCGCATGTCGCTGGGTATCGGTGCACCCCATCGCATCGCTTCGCTGAACGTCGGCGCGAGATCCTCGAGCGCTCGTGCAGTGGTCACGGTGAACCGCGCGAGCAGCCCGGGATGCGGGCTGTAGTTGGTGTTTCGCCCGCCCTCCGTGTCCCTGAATGATTCCGGGCTGCAGGTTCGTTGGCCTTGGTCCCAGCCGGTGCCGACGGTGTCGGCACCGGCGACTGCCGCGACGATTCCGAGGTGGTCTGTATACGCCGCGATCACTCGACTGCGAATCGTCAGTGAGTGAATCGTCCGGAGCCAGCCAGCAATGGCTGCGGTGTCGGTCAGGTCGGTCGGATAGCCGCTGCGATCGCGGACGGGCACGACGTAGAACGCGGGTGCTCGCAGGCGTGCGATTCGACCAATGTGTGTGTCGAGGGGCGGCCCGGCGCGCCAGAAGCTATTTGTGCCAGCAATCGTGAGGATACACTTCGGCTGTTGCCGAACACTCTCGGCAGCTAGCTCTCTCGCCAGGTCTGCTGCTGGCCCGGCCGGGGTGTCGACGCAGACGGTCGGCGCCAGGTAAGGCAGGCCGAGTCCTGCCTGTATTTCGAATACCGCGCGAACATGATCGGCAATTGCTCCCGAATCGTCCAGGTTCCCACGCCCATAGTGCGGCCAGAGCGGCCACTGGTCATAGAAGTCCCATTGGTCTGTCCCGGGCAGGGTCGCGGCCCAGGTAGCCGAGTCGAAGAGGATCTCGGGAGCATCGCTGAACAAGGAAGCGGCATCGTTCAACTGCGTGGCGACGGCATTCGCTGACGGATGGTAGGGGATGGTGATCGGCGGTGTCGTAAACGGGCTGAGAATCGCCCCGTCGGCCACGCCCTCAGCCAGTGCTTCGTTCAGCCAGTTGAGATGAGCGCCGCGTTTGCCGTCATGGAGGAGGACAGTCACGATGGGATACCTACACCGAGTTCTTCGAGCAACTCGGCCGCATCGAGGTATCGGCGGGCTGGTTGGCGGTCCAGGCAGCGATCGATGATCCCGGCGAAGTCGTCATCGAGGTCGGGTCGGAGGTTCTTGACCGGTGCGGGTTGCTGTTCCCGAAGGCGTCGGAAGTAGTCCTCTTCATTGCCTCTGGGATCCACCGGAAGCTGGCCGGTGAGGACGGAGTAGCCCAGGATGCCTACCCCGTAGATATCCGAATATGGCTCGGGGTTCCCGCCGGTCACCTGCTCTGGGCTGCGGTACCCGGGGGTGCCAGGCTGGTAGAGACCGGTAAGCGACAACTCGGTGAGATGCCGAGCGAGTCCTGGATCGAGCAGAGTCCACGTCCCGTCGGCGCGTCGGCGCACGTTGCCGGGGCTGAGGTCACGATGAACGACCTCGTTCTCGTGCAGGTGGTGCAGCGCCTGCACGAGGCCGACGACAAGGTCGCGAGCGTCTTGTTGAGTCCAGGCTCCCACGGGAAGCTCGCGGAGATCGTGGCCATCGAGAAGTTCCTCCAGCCAGCCGACGGCAGACGGTCGCGCCGGATCGCCTACTGTCACCAGCCCGCTGCGCAGTGCGACAATTCGCCTCCCTGCGGTAGCGGACACTTTGCCGAGCAGGGTCACTTCGCGCTTTGCTCGTTCGAGCACGAGCGCTTGGTGGGGAGGCAGGACTTCGACGGCCTTCACCACAACGTCCTCGGTTCCACGGCGGGCGACGAAAACCCGCTTCTGCCCACCATCTCGTAGTGGATGCAGGTCCGTAACCCCTAGCGCTGCGGCCACCTCTTCGTAGAACGTGCTCAACCCCAAACCCTCCCGTGCCCTGTGATCGCTAGCCATACAGGTATACGCCACTCGGTGACGGATTCCGAGCACAATTATCCATCAAAATCTCAAGTTGCTCGCTTGTCGCGCGTCCAGTGCTCGTAGCCATCGGCTCACGGAACCTGCTCGGTCACGTCTTCGGTTTGTGACGCATCCGTCGCTGCGTCGGCACCGGTGAAGAATGAGCGCAACCATGGCGGGTGTCAGCCAATGAGGCCGCGAGCTGGGCGATGCTCTTATGGCCTGCTCGCCGACCCTGCCGGCCTCGCGAACAAGACAGGGGGCATCATCGGGCGAGCACTATCGCTGACGGGGTTGTCGGCCGGATTCTCGCGTTCGGTCCGGTGGCGTGAGATGTCGGCTGGGTGTGGTTGTGCCGCTAGTCGTCTCGGGTGTCGCGGTCGGTGAGGTACTGCTCGACCCGCCACGTGTCGGGCGCGTACAGCTGGTCCGGGTTTGGCTGGCGGCGTGGTTGGAGCGGGGGCTCGGTGTTGGGGGGCAGGATCCACAAAACATGGGCACCCGGAAGACGCCTGGTCATCATGGATGGCTACTCGATCTATCTCGCTCTCGTACGCTGTCCGGGGCAGGCTAAGATGCACTACTCCCAAGTCGCCTTTCCCAGCCCGCCGTTAACAGGAGTGCCGCGGGCCAGATGACCTGGGACCAAGTCGAATTGCGAGAGGAGTCGGCGAACACATGCCTGCACGTGGGAGCAAACCATCCCGACGGCCGAGCGAGCCCTACGGCGGCAGTGATGACCCTCTCCACATCGAAGGTTCCTGGGTCTGGGCTCCCTTGAAGCGGGCTTGGCTGATGAAGAAGCCTGAGGAAATGGTCCGTCAGGAGTTCATCTACCGTCTCCACACCCAGTGGAAGTTTCCTCTCGAACAGATGCGCCAAGAGGTGCGTACTCAGCGGGGACGAGGGGCCACACGGGCAGATGTCGTTATCGCCGAGTCGGTGGAAGCTGCCAAACAGAACCGGGACTGGCGAATCGTCGTCGAGACGAAGGCCGAAAACATTCCGATCCGCGCCGACGACTACGGACAGGGCGAGTCTTACGCCCGCGCAGTAGGGGCGGAATTCCTGGTTATGCACAACTCGAAGGAAACCGCGTACTGCCGCTTGATTCCAGGCGCGCCAGGTGAACGGATCGAGATCACACGAATCCCGCAAGCCCATGAGCTGGGTGACGCCAAACGCCTGGAAGAGATTCGCCAGTCCACGAAGACGTTCACTCGTGATGAGTTCCAGAGGCTGCTTTTCGAATGCCATTCAATTCTGCGGGATAATCACAAGATGGACCCCGGTGCGGCATTTGATGAGATCTCGAAGATTCTCTTCATAAAAATGGCCTATGAGCGCCAGGGAACTTCTGAAATTTTTACGATAGACCGCCTCAAGCAGATCGCTGCGGTGGGCCTCCTCAAGGACGATGACCCAGCGATCCTTACACAAATGTTCGATAACACTAAGAGTTTCTACCGCGCAGATCAACTGTTCGGCAAAAATGAATCGCTGAAGGTTTCTTTGGCGACCTTCAAACGAATCGTTTCGAAACTACAGAAGTTCAACCTCTCCGACACGGGAGACGACGTCAAAGGTATCGCGTTCGAACGGTTTCTTGGGCAAACATTCCGTGGAGAACTGGGCCAGTTCTTCACGCCTCGCCCTCTCGTCGATTTCATGGTGGAAATGCTGGACCCGGAGGAGGGTGAGGTTGTCTGCGACCCCGCCTCCGGCACCGGTGGCTTCTTGATCCGCGTTTTCGAGCACCTGCGAGAACGCCTTGAACGAGAGATTCAGGTAGAAAAGGCCGCAGCCTCCGAACAGGCAGAGAAGGACGCGGAGGCAGAGGGATGGAGCGACGATCAGCTTGTGGCCCGGCTGGAGGAGATCCAGGCCACCTATAATCGACACCTCGATGTGACCGATAAAGAGGCTCGGCTTCACAAAATCGCCCACAATTGCATCTTTGGCACAGACGCAGAGGCTCGTGCCGCCCGGACCAGCAAGATGAACATGATCATGCACGGCGACGGCCATGGTGGTATCCACTACCACGATGGCCTCCTGGATGTGAACGGAATCTTTGAGGAAAATTTCAATATCGTCCTGACCAATCCACCTTTCGGTGCCAACGTTGGCAAAGATCAGATAGTGGGCGCAACCGAACAAACGCGAGTCGAGCTCGATCCCGATATACTTCGCCTCTACCGGCGTCGGTACGGCCGTAAGTGGGAGGCTGCCCATGACCGGATGGTCCAGGCCGCCGAAGAGCGCCGTACTATTCTTGAGCTTTTTGATATCGGGAGAGACCCGATAGCAGCGCCGCCGGAATCATCCAAGGTTCGCCCGAATCGCCCGACTGAGCAACTGTTCATAGAGCGCTGTCTCAATTTGCTCGCGAAGGGTGGGCGAATGGGGATCGTCCTCCCTGACGGCATCTTGAATAATCCGTCGTTGGCATGGTTGCGCGAGTACGTCGAGGGTCGTGCGCGGTTGCTGGCGGTGGTTTCGGTCCCGCAAGATGTGTTCGCGTCCTCGAAGGCTACGGTGAAGACCAGCTTGGTGTTTCTCCAACGCTTTACTGAGCAGCAGGAGCAGGAGTGGGAGGCCGCGCTGGAGACCGGGCGAGCCGAGGCCGCCAGCGCGCTCGTAGAACAGCGCCAGGAGGTCGCCGACATGCGTCGGAGGGCGGCGATTTTCGATCGTGACGACCTGGCCGACCTGGTGGACGAGATCAGCGCGCTGGAGGCGGCAACCAAGCGCGACCCCGTCGCGATCCGTGGGCTGAAGACGCGGCTGAAGGAGTCCCTCTTGCCTGGTGATCAAAAACGTCAAAAGGATCTCGACAGGCAGGCACTAGCCGCCGAGCGGGAGCTGGATCGGCGCGAGGCTGAAATGACTCGGAACCGAGCGCGCGAACTGACCTCGTATCCGGTCTTCATGGCCGAAGCGGAATCGGCGGGCATTACGAGCACCGGCGAAACCGGGCTGCATGTTCCCAACGACCTGCCGGAGATCGTGGCCGCTTACCGCCGCTTCAAGAATGAAAAGGCGGGCTTCGCCGAGGAGGTCTCACGGAGCCTGTCGGGAGCAGAGCAACAGACCGCGAGGGCGATTTGATGCCACCTATCCGTGTGGTGCCGTCGGCTGCCCTTGCCCGATGGGACGTGAAACATATACTCGCCGGTCGCTGGCTTAGGCCAGCGTCCGAAATCGTCCGTTTCGGTGATGTGGCGAAACGGCGCGTGGAAGTAAGCGACGGAACTCTTCGGTACGGCTCTATCCACTTCGACGGGAGCATCAGTCGGCGACCGGATACGACCACGATCCAGGGCACGACATACCTGGCGCGTCCACAGGATGTTGTTTTTTCCAGGATTGATATAAGGAATGGGGCCATCGGCGTTGTTCCGAACGAGTTCGGGTCGCTCGCTTTCACCAACGAATATCCCATTTACGACGTCAACGCAGTCGGCCGGGTAATTCCTGATTTTGTTCGTCTACTGTGCCGCACACAGGTTTTCCGGTCGCAGGTCGAGGCGCTGGTCGTCGGGCATAGTGGCAGAAAGCGCGTCTCGGCCGAGATGTTCGAGGACTTGCCGATCCCTGCTCCCACTATCGATGACCAGCGGGCAATTGTGGAGCGGCACATGCAACATGTCAGCGAAGCCATGTGTCTACGAAGGAAGGCCGCCGATGCCCTCGCGGGCGCCGTCGACGAGATCACCCGCCTGCTGGACCTGAAGTCCCCCGATGTCGCACCCATTACCAAGCCATTCGTTATCCCGTCACACCGGGCAACTCGGTGGTCGGTCTTCGCAGCTACCGCAGTGGCTCAAGGTATCAGCGACGAGTTGCAGAGCTGTTATCCAGTCAAGCCGCTCGGTGATCCTGAACTTTCTCTCGTAAGCTACGGTATCCAGAAAAGCCCGCGTAACAGGCCGGACAAGAATGGCCGCCCTTACCTGCGAGTCGCCAACGTCCAGGATGCCTACCTCGACCTCCGGGAGATCAAGTACATCGATGTCCCCGATGCGCAGATGGACACATATCGCCTCGAGCCCGGAGATATCCTGTTCTGCGAGGGGAACTCCGCTGAACTCGTAGGCCGACCAGCGTTGTGGGGCGGAGAAATCGAAGACTGCGTGCACCAGAATCACGTACTCCGGGCACGCCTGAACCAGGATGCCTTGCTGCCGCAATACCTGATGGCTTTTATGCAAACTGCTCCGAGTCGAGGACATTTCCGGCGCAGAGCCAAGAAGACGACCAACCTGGCGACCATCAATAGTTCCGATGTTCGTGAGTTGCTGGTACCTATTCCACCGATCGCGGAGCAGAACCACATCGCTGATCTCTGGGTCTCTGCCCAAGAAGAGGCTGCGAAACTCCGTGCAGCTGCGAGTGAGGCAGAAAAGAAAGCATTTACCGAGACCGAGGTTCTCATCGCTGGCGGGTGAAGCGGTGTGGTGGGCCTGGCCGACCTTCCTGACGTTCACGTGCACCTATGTCCGGGCCGACAGGCGTGGAGGGATTGCGGGGCACGGTCGTTCGTTTCGGATGAGTAGAGGAACGGACTTCTGTGCAGCCCCGCCGACGCAGATGCCGTCCGACGGTGCACACCGATATCTGCCCGCCCTCGGCAGTCAGCTCGGTCAAGATGCGAGGCCCGACGGGCTCCACCCGCATCATTGCCGCACCTGCACGCTCCCGCCAGGCCGGGACCACTGCGGACCACTGTGAGTTGATGAAGCAACGAGAGTTGTTCTAGAGGAAAGCCTTTGGCTAACAATGCAATCGTGAGAGCATCTCAGTTGTGAGCATCTTGGCGTGCATGGTCTGTGGGACGAGCGAGGGAGCGCAGGAACGACCTGTTCCTCTCCGGACGGTTGCCTGCGATAGGTGTTGGGACGAGGCGGTGAATTTCCCCGACCGCGAACCGGAGAAGATCGACATCGAGCTAACAGTCGACCAGCTCCGTGTCGCACCAGCAGCTGACCCCAGAGAAGGTACGCCGAGCGTTTGCAAGTACTGCGAGACTGAATGCTCCTGGCATCGCACACTGCATGGGCGCTGGTTACTGCTTGAACCTGGTGCCTACCCGACTTCGAAGATCCCTCCAGGAAAGCGCTGGCGCGTCGCTGGGGACGGCACAGCGGTCAACCTGGGCGGTGCCAACCCCACAGACGAATGCAGGATCACCCACTTCGATGTTTGCCCCGCTAAACGAGCTCCGGAAGACGGCACATTGTTGCTCGCTATATGGCGCGGCAATCGCAGGGACTGGACGGCCAGGCAGAACCAGTGACAGCCCATAGTTGGCAATGCGTGTGCCGCGAGGCCCCCGGACGGTGGTGCCGTCCGGGGCTCATTGTGTCGCGGCTGCGGTTACCGGTCGGCGCGCTCCGCGACTTGGCGTAGGTATTCGCGGATCAACTCGGCCAGCCGTCGGTCCAGTTCATCCAGTGCACACGCGGGCCGATGCACGCCCGGCGTTGCCACACTGTATTCGGTGCCCAGTACAGACAAAGCACGCTCACGCGGACGACAGGGCGATGGGCAGTGGTGGTGGACGCTGAGGGTGCGGATCGCGTCGTCGGGACTGAGGTCGCCGGGATCGACCGCGCAAATGGCATCGGCGATGCTGCTGTCCTGGATCGCGGGCAGTGTGGTGCGGTGGGCGATCCGGGCCGCGTCACGGCCGCCGCGCTCTGGTAGGTCCTCGGGTCTCATCGGGTCGCTCCCCATGTTCCGAGTGCGGCCCAGCAGCAGCGCCAGCTCCCGTCACCCGTGCCGGGGCTGGTGGCGTGGCCGGGGGTCCAGTCCTGGGCGACCGTCAGGCTGGGGCCGAGCAATTCCAGCCCTGTCAGCATGGTCGTGACGTCGCGGGTCGTGCGGGGCCGCAGTGTCAGGTTGTGCTCGGTGTAGACGGCGGCTGCGCGCCGGGCTACGTCGGTCACGGTGTTGGTGCAAATGTGGGTCATCGCCACGTACCCGCTGGCCAGGGCGGCCACCAACTCGGCGATTACCTTTCCGGGTGCGTCGAGTTGTTCCAGGACCAGCGACCCGAACACCAGCGCGATCGGCTCGCGGGGGTCGAGCCAGCCTGGCTGGCCGATGGCGGCCAGGATCGCGGCTGGGTGACCCGGGTCGGCCCGCGTGAACCGGGATTTGGCCATGAGCAAGGCGCGCCCGTGTGCCGCTACCAACGCGCTGTCATCGAGGTAGAGCACGTGGGCGGCCGGATTGATTTCGCGGGCAACGGTGTGCACGTTGCGTTTGCGCGGAAATCCGCACCCGATGACCACGAACTGCGAGACCCCTGCCCGCGCCAGCTCCGCTACCGCGCGCAGTAAAAACATGTGCCCGGCGTGGACGCTGGCCCGGAATCCCGGCGCGCGACGGTCCAACAGGGCGGTCATGTCGCGGTCGCAGGCGAAGTTGTCCTTGCCGGATATCTGGTCGGGGTCGTAAGGACGGTCGAGGTCGGCGGGCAGCAGAGCATCGAGGACGCGAGCGTGGGTCGGCCCCGACAGCTCGGCGTTGACCGCTCGCTCACGCGCCCGGATCGTGTCCGGGTCACAGGCCAGTTGGGTTGTCTGGCCGCAAGTGGGGCACATCACCAGTTCGTCACCACCGACTGCATCCAGTCCCGGAACGCTTCGTAGTCGACCTCGGTCGATACGTGCATCGGGCGTCCGTACGGGTTGCGGTACAGGCGCGCGTCGTGGCCGATGCGGATGCGCTCGCTGGTGAACTTGACGAACGGATAGCCGAGGGCGGCAGACAGGGTCAGTGGGTCGTGCATCCAGGAGCCGTCCTTGACGGCGAACCAGCGGTGGAAATGCGTGGACAGCCATCGCGCCCACTCCGGAGCGGAATCGGCGTTCAGGGCATCGAGCAGCGCCCAGTCCTCGGTCACCCGGATCGCGGGATGGTTGGTGTGCTCGGAGAGCACCAACCTGGGGCGGGGCAGTACTCGCAGGGCGAGGCCGGCCGAACTCATGTCTGTGTGGAAGTTATGGGACGAGCGGGTGAGGTCCCTATAGTGGCCGAGCCAGCCGCCCATCTGGGTGACGACCAACTGCTCGGCGTACTCCGGTGCGGCGGTGAGCACCGCGGCCAGCTCGGCCATCGGACCGCACCCCACCCAGCGCACCGGACCTTCGGCCGAGGCGATCACGTCGGTGAGGACATCGATCATCGCGTGATGACGGTTCTCACGTTCCTCAGGTGTCGGGCGTATGTAGGCGGGGATCTGCTGGCCGGGATCGGGCAGGAACCGGCGCTTGCCGCCCAGGTCGATACCTTCGACGACGGGTACCTCGCCGCGGTCGAGCCAGTCCAGCACGCGGCGGGCGAACTGTGCGCGCAGGCCGCCGACCTCATCCGCTGTGACCACGACCAGCTGGCTCGGTGGCACCAGCCGCGCCGCGAGCACCAACGCCACGAAATCGTCCGGGTCATAGGCGATGTCGGTCGACAGCATCACGAGGCCACCAGTGTCGGGTTCGGGTTCGGGTTGGGCGGTCCACAGGTCGGTCGAGGGGACATGGTCGGGCATGTTCGGTTCTCCTTCATCGGGGTGAAACAGGTTGTGCCGTATGGGTTGTGGTTGCACGAATGGCCGGATGGTGACCGTGCGGCGCGGGTCACCGGCCAGCGGGAACCGGATCACGGTCGTCACCGGCCATGCGGTGGGGCGGCAATCAGGTGTTTCGGGCATGGGGTGCTCCCTCCAGGAAATGGATGGGTGATGTCCACACGGCGACCTCAAGCCGAAGCCGCGTGCAGGTAAGGAAGGACCGAGCGAGATGCCGAGTGGTGCGCTACGCCAAGGTGGTGGTCATCGGTAAGCGGCGGGTACCGGCGAGGAGTTCTTCGACCAGGTCGGCGTAGGCGACGGCGAGGTCATCGACCACTTCCGCTGATTGCCAGAACACCTCTTCGGAGGCGCCCGCCAGCGCGGTGTAGATGTGGGCGGTCAACTGGGCGAGCCGGTCGATGACCTGACCCATCGTCTGGGTGTGGACCCGCGCGCCCGAGACCGGTTCCGGGATCACCACCTGAACCCAGGTGTCGATGGTGTCCATCAACCGGGCGCGGGGCGCGTCGATCACCGCCAGCGCTTCCCACGCTGTCTGTTCACGCCGCTGATGCAGCACGGCCAGTTCGGCAGCCGCGTTCAGCACCAGGTCGTCGACGGGCAGCGGGAAGCCCCGGCAGGCCATGAGCAGCTCGTCCTTGCCCGGCAGCACAGGTCTCATCAGCCACCGTCTCCGAGCGCGGGCAACCGCACCGACCGCTGCGTCAGCGCGTCGGCGAGATCGGTGTAGCCATCCACCAGCTCCGCCAGCCGATACCAGGCCGCGTGCACCTGCGGATCTGCCACATCATCCACAGTCATCAACAGGTGATAGGCGCGCATCTGGCTACGAGCGAGGCGGTCGATGACCGCGCCGAGAGTCTCGGTGTGCAACCGCGCCCCCGAATGCGGCACCGGCAGATGCATGGCCGCCCACGTATCGACAGCGAGAACGAGTTCGCCACTGCGGCAACGGCAGCCGCACCCCAACCACCCTGGTGAGCTGTGATAGAGCCTCCCGAATTCGGCGGCGAACCGCGTCAGCCGGTGCGCGTCGACGTGATGGCCGCGAATAGCCAAGAGCAGCGATTCCCCCGAGGGCAGCACCCTCGCATCGTCGTCTGGGGTGAAGGCCATCACTCACCTCCGCGCCCGCGACGACCGGGCGGGGGCGAGAAGGTCGCGGGCACGGCACGCCACGCTGGTGCGCGACGGGATCGCTGTGGCGTCGACCGGCTCCGAGATCCAATGCCAGCCGGTCGGGTGATCGGTCATCGGCAACCAGATCCGTTGCCCAGCGTCGAGCACTCGCACCCCGCGCGTCTCCAGGCTCGCCACCGTCGGCGTCGACAATCCGGCACCCCAGGCCGGGCCGACCAGGAACACCCACTCCCGATCCGGGCGGGCATGGGTCAGGACGGGCACCGAGGCGAACTTGCCCATATCGAGCAGAGCCTTCCGCACCCGCCCACCCAGCGGCGCGGGCATCACCACCGCACCCACCCTCAGCGACGCGACCAGGAACACGCGATCGAACGCGCACGACACGATGAACCCGCGCCGCCGGTACACCTCGGCGACCTCCCGCGCACTGTGACATCTCTCGAACATCACCGCACCACCGCCCGAACCTCAACCATGGGCCATGCCGCCGCGTCCAGAGCGGCATCGAGTTCTGCCAGCTCGAGGGCGGCGGCCTCGTGTCCTCGTGCGGCTCCCGCACTGAACGCCGCGACTGCCGCGGCCGAGGCCACGGCCTGCTCGCCGGTCACTGTGCCCGGCCCAGCCGTGAGAGGGCCTGCGCGGCGTCGCCGAGCGACCACAGCCGCTCCGCCGAGTTGTCCATCATGGCCAACCCGACGAGTTCGAGCACCGTCAAACCCAGCGTTGCCGCATAGCCGCGCATGGCGTCCAGCTCTTCGGCCACCCGCAGAGCGGCGCTCGCTTGGTTCTTCGACAGCGTCCGGCCAGGTAGGAAGCTCACCACCCACTGGCCCTGGCCAACGCAACGGGCCTGATGCCCGATCTGAGCATCGCCGGTCAACGATCGCTCACTGTTTCTTTTCGGCATGTCCAACCGCCTCTGAGCTTGGGAAGAGAGTTCAACCCGCGTTTGAAGTCACAATTGGATTTAAACTTAAAATTGAGTTTTGCGCTAGATTTCAGGTCAATTCGATGCGGTAGTTTGGGCAGAAGCATCGGGCAAGGACGGAAGGATCGGATGCGCGACGACGAGCTATCAGATGCGTCGGCCCTGCGGTTCCTCGTTGGAAGCGCGCTCAAAGCAGCGAGAACCAGCGCGCGCGTTACGCAGCAAGCCGCCGCGAAGCACATCGGCTTCACGTCGGGCAAGTTGAGCTACATGGAGAGCGGCGAAACTGCCCAGAGCGCCGACCATGTCGCCCAGTTGATGCGGCTCTACAACGCACCCGCTGAAGATGTCGAGTGGGTGGTCTCGCTGGCGGTCCGCGCCGACCACGGCGTCCTGTCCACGCGCAACGACGACGTTTGGCCCGACTGGTTCAAGCTGTACGTCGGCCTTGAGAAGCTGGCCCAGCGGCAATTCGAGTACACCAACAGCTTCTTTCCCGGTCAGCTCCAAACACTCGACTACGCCACAGCCGTGGTTGGCGATAGCCTCCACATACCCGCCAAGGATGTCGCTCAGACCGCTCGTGCACGTATCGACCGGCAACGGGTGGCTGACGACGACAAGCCGCTCCAGATCAGCGCGGTCGTGGAGGAGTCGGTACTGGATCGGCCCTTTGGCGGCCCGACGGTGATGATCGAGCAGTTCGAGCATGTCCTCGAACTGATGACCTTGCCGAACATCGACCTGCGCGTCATCCCTACAGCAGTCGGGAATCACGACGGGCTATCGAACCCGTTCATCCTGCTGAACTTCACCGATGCTCGCGGGATCGCTTACATCGAGTACCACACCGGTGCCCTCTACCTGCAAGAACGCGCCGACGTAGACTTGTATGCATTGATCGCGGATCGACTCACAGATAGAGCGCTCTCAGCGGAGGACACGGCAAGCGCCATTCAGAGTCGGATCATGAAGATGAAGAACATGGAGTGAGGATGACCACCAATATCCGGCTGAGTGAGTGGACAACGAGCACCTTCAGCGGCAACAACGGTGGCGCGTGCGTTGAGGTAAAGATCGATGGCGACGCCATCCTTGTCCGCGACACCAAGTTCCGCCGAAACCCAGCCAACCACGGAACGCCACAGCCTCAGATTGAGATACCGATCAGCCTGTGGGCCGAGGTCTGTGACCGTACAGTCGGCATGTCCTCCTTCGCGGTGGGTGAGACTATGCGAGTGACTATTCACCCTGATGGCGCGGCGACCTTCAGCAGCCCAGACGCCGAACTGGATTTCACACCTGACGAAATGGACGCATTTGCCAAGGGCATCGTTGATGGGGAGTTCACGGCACCCTGACCTCCGAACAGTTGGTCGATCCAGTCTGCCGGGCCTGCACAATCTCTCCTACGGCGGACGCAGGGCGCTAAAACCGGTCGAACCTGGTCGCCTTACGATGGATGCTTGATCCAGCTCGCCTACTCGGG
Organism: Nocardia sichangensis; assembly: GCF_047200615.1. NCBI lineage: Bacteria > Bacillati > Actinomycetota > Actinomycetes > Mycobacteriales > Nocardiaceae > Nocardia > Nocardia sichangensis. The sequence goes on along the minus strand of NZ_JBJZOK010000011.1, from coordinate 23,133 downwards.
GCGGCTGTGACATCCCTCGACCAGTCTGGAAGGCGTCTATGTACTCGGCCGACATCAGGAGCCGCGCCCTCAGCTTCTTCGAGAAGCGAGGCCATACCGTCGTACCGTCAGCATCGTTGATCGCTGATGACCCGACCCTGCTTCTGATCAACGCGGGTATGGCACCGTTCAAGCCCTACTTCCTCGGCGAGGCGCCCGCCCCGTATAAGCGGGCCACGAGCTTGCAGAAGTGTGTGCGCACCGTCGACATCGAAGAGGTCGGCCAGACGAGCCGTCACGGCTCGTTCTTCCAGATGTTCGGCAACTTCTCCTTCGGCGACTACTTCAAAGAGAAGGCCATCCCCTACGCCTGGGAGTTCCTCACCAGCTCGATCAGTGATGGCGGGCTCGGGTTACCCGAGGACAAACTGTGGGTGACCGTCTACCTCGATGACGACGAAGCCGAGGAGATCTGGCGTCGCGACGTCGGGGTGCCCAAGGACCGTATCCAGCGCCTGGGCATGTCCGAGAACTTCTGGTCGATGGGTGTGCCCGGCCCGTGCGGGCCGTGCTCGGAGATCTGCTTCGACCGCGGACCCGACTTCGGCCAAGAGGGCGGGCCGGTCGCCAACGACGAGCGCTACCTCGAAATCTGGAACCTCGTGTTCATGCAGAACATCCGAGGCGAAGGCCCCGCCAAGGAGGGGTATCCGATCCTCGGGGACCTGCCGTCGAAGAACATCGACACCGGGTTCGGTCTCGAACGCATGGCCCTGCTGCTGCAAAATGTGCCCACCATCTTCGACATCGATACCACCCGCCAAATCCTCGACTTGGCCGCCGAACTCAGCGGAGCCAAGTACGGTGCCGGGGTCACCGAGGATGTGCGGTTGCGTGTGGTCGCCGATCACATTCTCACCAGCGTCATGCTCATCGGTGACGGCGTCACCCCCTCCAACGAGGGACGCGGCTACATCCTGCGCCGTATCCTTCGCCGAGCTGTGCGCATGATGAAACTCCTTGGGTCGGACGATCCGGTCGTGCACGAGTTGGTCGCGCGCACCGTCAAGGCGATGAGCCCGATGTATCCCGAACTCAAGGACGAGCACAAGCGCATCGACCGCGTCGCTGTCGCCGAGGAAGCCGCCTTCACTCAAACCCTGCGTTCGGGTACCGCGATCTTCGATTTGGCTGCCTCGGAACTGCGCAAGGCCGACGTCCGAGTCCTGCCCGGCGATAAGGCTTTCCAGCTCCACGACACCTACGGCTTCCCGATCGACCTCACTCTTGAGATGGCGGCCGAGGCCGGGCTGAAGGTGGACGAGACCGGGTTCCGGGAGTTGATGGCCCAGCAGCGCGCCCGCGCCAAGGCTGACGCCGCCGCCCGCAAGTCCGGCGGGCACGGCGAGTCCGGGGTCTACCGCGACCTGCTCGCTCAAGGCCCCACCGAGTTCACCGGCTACGGCGAACTCACCTCCGAGGCCACTGTGCGCGGTCTCATCCGCGACGGCGAACGCATCCGCTCGGCCGCCGAGGGCGACATCGTCGAACTCGTCCTGGACCGCACCCCGCTCTACGCCGAGGCCGGTGGACAGGAAAGCGACGCCGGGGTGATCACCGCCGATGGCGTCGACCTCGAGGTCCTCGACGTCCAGAAGATCGCCCGCAAGCTCTGGGTCCACCAGGTCAAGGTCCGACGCGGGGAGATCGCCGAGGGCGCGTCGGTGCTGGCCAAGGTCGACCCGGAATGGCGGCTCGGTGCCCGCCAGGCCCACTCGGGAACCCATATCGTGCACGCGGCCCTGCGGCAGGTCCTGGGGCCGACCGCCTTGCAGAGCGGTTCCTACAACAAGCCCGGGTACCTGCGCCTGGACTTTTCCTGGACCGGTGGCCTCTCACCCGAGACCCGGACCGAGATCGAGGAGGTAGCCAACCTCGCCGTCCGCCGTGACCTGCCCGTGGCCGTGGAGTACATGCCGCTGCCGAAGGCCCGCGAGATCGGTGCCTTGGCGTTGTTCGGCGAGACCTACGACGAAGACGTCCGTGTGGTCGAGATCGGCGGGCAGTGGTCGCGAGAGCTGTGCGGTGGTACCCATGTCGGGCACTCGTCGCAGGTCGGTCCGCTGACGGTGATCGGTGAGTCCTCGGTCGGGTCGGGTCTGCGTCGGGTGGAAGCCTATGTCGGTATCGATGCCTACCGGTACCTTGCCAAGGAACGCGCGTTCGCGGTCAAGGTGAGCGACATCCTGAATGTGCCGACCCCGGAAATCGGTGATCGCGTCGCCGCACTGGTCAAGCAGCTCCGCGACGCCGAGAAGCAGCTCGGCCGCTTCCGGGCCGATCTGCTGCGGAATCTTTCAAAGGATCTCGCGGGCAAAGCCACCTCGATCGGTGGTGTCGCGGTCGTCGCCGAACACCTGTCCGAGCCCGCTACTACCGAAGAGCTGCGCAGCGTTGTCCTCGACGTGCGCAAGTATCTCGGCAACGATGCGTCGGTGGTCGTCTTGACCGCACTGTCCAACGACAAGCCCATCGTGGTCGCAGCCGTCAACCAGGCCGGGCAGGAGCGCGGGCTCAAAGCCGGTGACCTGGTGCGCGTCGCCTCTAAGGCCCTCAAGGGCGGCGGCGGCGGCAAACCCGACATCGCCCAGGGCGGCGGCACCGACCCGCTCGCCACCAGCGAGGCCCTGCGGCTGGTGCGCGAGACAGTCGGTCAGAAAGCCACGCCCTGACCCGCCGTAGCCAGTTCAGTCGGCCCCGAGATGCGACAGCAGCTCGGGGCCGACCTCGTCCGGGCTGTCAAGGACCAGATCCGCGCCCGCCTCCCGCAACGCATCCGGTCCGGTGAATCCCCATCCCGCGCCGACGGTGAACACCCCCGCCGCGCGTCCGGCCGCGATATCGGTCGGGGAGTCGCCGAGGAAGAACGCCCGATCGTGCGGTACTGCGAGCCGAGCACACGCCGCAAGTACTCCATCGGGCGCCGGCTTGGGGACCGCGTCCTCGTAGGCCACGAGGACGTCGGTGAGGTCGGCCACGGCGGGGGGAATCCAGAACTCGATCCGGCTGCGCGCCTGGGCGGTGACGATCCCGATACCGGCACCGTGGGCGGCCAATGCCGACATCGCCGCGACGACGGCCTCGAACACAAGCACGCCTTCGCTCACCGCGGCCGAGAGCGCCGCGTCGAAGTGTCGGTAATACACCTCACGAGGATCAGGCACTCCCAACATCTCCAGGGCCTGCACCGGGGGCATCGCGGCGCACTGGCCCAGCACGCTCTCCTCTACCGTGCTCATCGACCACGTCTGCGCCAGAGCACGCAGCGCCGCCAGCGTCGCCACGCGACCGTCGATGACCACGCCGTCGAGGTCGAACAGGGCGGCATACCGGCGCTCACCCGAGCGCATCCGACACCTCCCCGCGCCGGGGCACACATACCAGCTCCTCCGGGTCTAGCAGGCCACGCAGCTCGATTCCGTTGGCGCGCAGTAACTCACCGCCCCCGAGACGACGGTCCAGGACGCACACCACGGTCAACACGTGCGCGCCGATGCCGTGCAGCGCGTCCACCGCGCGGTGGACCTGTCCTCCGGTGCGCACGACGTCATCGATCACCACCACGCGGGCACCGACCGCGATCTCCCCCTCGACCTGACGCCGTAGGCCGTGCGCTTTTGGTTCGGGACGCACGAACGCGGCCGGGATGCCCGTCACGGCCGACACAGCCACCGCCAGCGGCACACCGCCCAGCGCGACCCCGGCGATCACATCGGCATCAGTCGGAATCAGGCCCGCCATCGCCGCAGCGACCTCGGCCAGCAGCTCAGGCGCCGCAGCGAGAGCGTATTGATCGAAGTACTCGTCGAGGACCTCACCGGAGGCGAGCACGAAACCGCCCTTGCGCATCGCGGACTCCCGGATCCGAGCCACTAGCCCGGCCGAGACCGTCATCGGACACCAGCCGAGACCGCAGACGGAGCCGCGACGAGCGCTGACAACGCGCGGGTGAATCCCTCCAGATCGGCGATCTCGCACAGGAACGACAAGGGCCGGGTCGGTGACTCGAACAGCCACCGCTCCTCGCGCAGGAACGCGGCCAGCCGCAGCGCGGTCGGCCCGCACAGCCACACCGGTACCGGGCGGATGTTGCCCGCGTACCACAGCGCGGCGGTGAGTTCGTGCAGGGTTCCGACCCCGCCGCCTAACGCGATCACCACATCAGCGCCGTCGAGGAACCGGTGCAGCCGTTCACCCATCGTCGGCAGATGCACAGAGGAAGAGATATAGGGGTTGAACTCGCCCCACTCCATTCCGTCCAAGGAAACCGCGACCACCTGTCCGCCCCGGTCTGCGGCTCCGCGAGCAGCTTCCTCCATCAGCCCGTTGTAGCCGCCGTGCTGGAGCACGAATCCCGCCGCGCCCAGGGCGTCGCCGATGCCGTAGGCGAGTTCGAGATCGGCGACCGAGCCCGGCACTACGCCACCGAAAAACGAGGCAGTTCTATTGGTATGGCTCATCACAGCTCCATGTAGCGGCGGTAGGCGTCGATCGCGTCACGGTGGGTCTGCAGGATCTCCGGGACCGTTCTCTCCGCGACGGCGATCACTCGATTCAAGCCTTCGGTGACAGAGGCCAGCGTGGGGATCGGTGGCGCGGTCACCAACGCGGTCAGATGCTCGAGGCAGTCGCGCCCGAGCGGAGTTCTGCCGATCTCCTCGTGCAGTTGGTACCAGCCGTAGTAGGACGAGGACGGAGCGAGAGCGGTTTTGATCAGGTTCTTGACCGCTGTGTCGAACAGGAACCCCTCGGAATAGGCGACGAAGTCCTGCCCGCGTGTGACTCGCTTGCGGATCAGATACCCGATCACCAGGGCTTCGATCAGCAGGTTCTCACAGTCGGGGGGGTGGTGCGCCGCGCGTGTGACGAACCGCGTCGTCTCGTCATCGACGGTACGGGTGGCCTCGGGGTCGCGGGTGAAGATCGTCTGGCATAGCGACTGTTCGCGCACTCGTGCCAGGCGGCTCGCCGGAACGGCGTAGAGGTCCAGCTGTTGGAGGTGATCGGCCCACACGAGCAGGAACACATATCCGAGCCCGCCCATGTCGCCTACGATCGTGTCGCGCCATCCGGGCAGGATGCCACCGAGTTCGGTCCCGATCAGCGGGTCCAGCGCTGAGACGAACTGCGGGAACCTCGCGTCCTCGACGGCCACCACGAAGTCCACATCCGAGAGGCGGTCCGCGGTGCCGCGTGCCAGCGAGCCGCGCACCAGCAGCTCGGTGACCGCGTCACTGCGCGTGAATAGTTCGGTCGCGGCCTCGAGCAGCGCGAACTGATCAGGGCGGTTTGTTTCCAGCAGGGTACGCAGGCCGGGAGTCTTCATGCGAGGACCTCCGGTGCGACCTCGCCGAGCATCGTGCGCTTGTTCGTTCGCCACCGTTGCGCGGCCTCGGTGTCGCCCAGCCGGGCGTACAGCTCCGCGATCAGGTCGTAAACATGCCCTTCAGGGAGGGCGCGTTCGTAGAACAGCCGCAGCAGGTGCTTCTCGGCCGTGGACGGGTAACCCAGCTCGGCCAGCGATAGCGCCTGATCGAACCGCCGCGTCAGTTCCTCGGACGTGGCGGAAGGCATGGGTTCGGCGTCATCGGCCTCCAGCCACGCATTATCGACCGCCTCGGTGAGTCGGTCATCGAGGTAGCAGTCCAGCAGCAGGTGGTATCGGTCGGGGCCGAGCAGATTGCCCGCGCCGTGAGCGTGAGTCGGTCTCAACAGCCAGATCCGCCCGGCGCGTAGTCGGACTCGGGTACCGGCGGTGACCAGGACAGCCGAAGCGTTGGTCACCAGCGGGACATGCAACCGCACCCGGGCCGAGCTGTCGAGTTCCTGATAGTCGCGATGCTCCCACAGAAACGAGTGCGCGCTCAGTCGCGCGAGCCGGGCCCACATGAAGCGAAATCCCAACGAGAGCAGAAACTCCCGTGTGACCGGCATCTGCTCGAGCATCGTCGTCGCTCGCGGAGAACAATCAGTGATTCGCACGTCACGGGGGTCGCCCGAATCGTTGATCAATGACAGCGTCGACCAACCCCCGGACTGGAACTCCCCGTACTCGGCCACCCACGCTCGATCGTCGGGAACTGTCAACGCCTCGTGACGTATTCGATCCAATGTGGTCGCCTCGACTCGATCCAGACACGCGATCTGCCCGACGAGTTTGCCAAGACCAGACACGGATTTCGCTATCATCGCCACCCGCCTACTCCCCGAGTATCGGTGGGATGGGGTGATCCGCACGCGGCGAGAGTGAGCATGCCAGCAGCGGCGAGAACAGAACCAAGCTGCTGAACGGGAACCAGTTTCATGATGCGGGGCTCCTAACGGGGGAATGGTGCGTGTCGGCGTCACCAGGGCACAGGCCAAGGCGACCGCATTTTGGATGCTGGTGTTGGGGAAGTGCTCCGCGCTCGGGGCGACAACGCGGTGGTGCTCATAACGCGGGCTGGCGGGTCGGGGCCAGGCAGGGGTGCACCGCATACAGCACCGCACGCCCGGAGGTACGGAACACCAAGTGCGCGATGGCAATCCATCCGCGATACTCCGAGCCCTGATCGGCTCGCGAACGGCAGCGCCACGAAGTCGCCGTTGCCGAGCACCGTTATCCGGCGGCTGCGGTACAAGGCGGCCTCAGCCGCGGTCATCGTGGCGGGGATGTCGGAGCGGATCAGATACGTCCACGTGGCGGTCGGGGGTTCGTCCGGGCACGGCGACTGCCTGCTGTCGGGTTTCATTGCCGAGCCGTCCTAGGTAGGAGTGCTCGGGCGCACTCAATCACCACTTCGCCGAAGGGCCGAAAGGTGCCGGTTGCCGGGGAGATCCAGGTGCGGATCATCAGTGGGTCCGGGACGGGCGAGGGCAGGGCGATGTCTCCGTCGCGGATGACTACCACCCGGGCGTGCCACAGCTGGGCGATGACGGCAGGGTCGGCGATAGGCCGTATGTCGGCTCGTACGAGGAAGGTCCACATCCCTGCGCGGGGGTGGCCGATGATCGACAGCGGAGCGACACTACGCAGATCGAGGCTGTTCTTGACCCGAAGCGCCAGTCCGGTCGGCATCATCACCGCTCCGACGAGAGACCCGGCCTTCATCGTGATCCGCCCCGTTTGCGGGTCGACCACGGTCGGCAACGAACATATGCGGCGGTAGAACTCGGACCGGCTTTGCGGAGACTCGGTGTTCGGCTGCACCGGCGTGCTGATCGGCGTCATCGCAACTCCCCGGACGGCTCAGTAACCCTGGTCGCCCATCCGGCGATCGTCATCGCGTTGAGCTGCCTGACCAGGGTCGACAGTGAGCAGTCGAATGCGCGAGGGATCTCGGTCTCGGCGAGGGCGCCGGCCGACTCGCCCAGCTCGGCCTGCCTCGCCGCGGGCGGGAGTGAGTTCGGCTCGTTGCTGCCGTTCATGCGCGGCCTCCCTGATAGCGTTTCCAACGTTGAGGGAAGTCGGATCGGGCGGTTGTGCCTCGGCCTCCCAGGAATGGGTTCCTGGTGAAAATCGTGGCGCGCCAGCGGTATCGGAAGGAACCGCACAGTGTTGGCGTAGCGTAGGCGTACCGTAGGCACTTCCCAGTTCAGGAGCGGGAATAAGGGGGGCCGCATGATACGAGCGCGGGAATGGACCGGCTTCGAAGCTGCGGTGTTGCAAGAGGCTATGCGACAACCGATCCGGCAGTTCGCCACGATGCTCGGCGTCGAAAGCACCACGATCAGCAATTGGAAGTCGGGGCTGAGCGCGGTCAGACTCCGCGCGCACACCCAAGAGATCCTGGACACCGCCTACGCCCAACGCGCCACACCGGAAGACCGGGAACGGTTCGAGCAGATCGTGGCCGAAGGCGAAGCCGCCTGGCGAGCACGTCACCCGAAAGCTGCGCGTAGAAGCAAGGCTGACTCGAACACCGGTGATGTGCCCAGCGCTGACCCGGCCACGGCCCCCGAGTCAGCGTCGGTGAGTACGGACTTTCCGTTGGCCGGGGGCGGTGACTCCTCCGCGTCGACAGTTGACGTCGCACCGATCAGCAGCTCGGTGCTGGTCGGGGCCGATCACACGGCAATCGATGTGTTGGACGTGGAAGAGGCTTCGGCACTGATGCGAACGCGCTCGGCGCGAAGTTCTCTCAGCAGTTTCGCTACCGTGACCGATCTGCTGGCTGGTCAGCGCCAGAGTTTGGCACCCGATGCGCTCATCGGCCCGATCGAGGCTCACCGAGATGCTGTCGCGTCATTGTTTCGAGCTGCGAGCGACGATGTGATCAAACGGCGGGCGGGGGCGCTGCTGGGCGAGACATCCGTTGTGGCGAGCCGGGTGTGGAGCGCCATCGGTGACCGGTCGATGGCACTCACCCATGCCGCGTTCGCCCGCAAGCTTGCCGACCAGCTCCAAGACAAGACGTTGGGCGGTATCGCACGAATCTTCGAGAGCAATCTCCGGTCGGATGCAGCGACGTTGATCAGTTCGGATGGTGACGTGGTCATCGGGCTCCGAGTACTCAATGAGGCAGCCGGCCTCGCCGCCTTCTTGCCACCTGCGGCGCGAGCACGAATCGGCGCCGAGCAGGCGCAGGCTTACGCCGTGCTGGACCTTCGGGATGAATGCGAGGAAGCGTTGACTCGCGCTCAGCGCGCCGCGGAGAGCATCGATGAAGACAACCGCTCCGGCCTGTTCAGCGACTGGAACAGCACCCGGATCCAAGTCTACGTCGGCACCTGCCAGCTCCTCCTCGGGCAACCGAAACGCGCTATCGCCGCCCTTGCCGCCGCGCTGGACTCGCCCGAGATGGACAGCCCTAACGTCGCCCTGGCGGCGCGCGTCGACCTCGCCAGCGCGTACGCGCTGTCAGGAGAACTGGACGAGGGATGCCGGGTACTCGGTGAGACCTACGAGGATTTGGCAACCATGGGCAATCGTCGTGGACTCGAACGTGCGCAACGCGCAATCGAGAAGATGGCTCCATGGCAGAACGAGAAGCCGGTCCTCGCGTTGATGGAGCGAGTAGGCGAAACCTCCGCCTAGCGATCGAGCTTCGCGGCTGATCGGATCGTCTGTGCCGAACGGATAGCTTCGAGTACCTCGTCGGGATCCAGCCGGTCCACGACCGCATCTGGCGAGTGTTCCCACAGCTCCTCGGAGGTGATCCGGTGCGACACCGCGACAACGCCGAATCCGGCGTGCCGAGCGGTGGCGATGTCATTCGGCGCATCGCCGATGATGACGGTCCGCGCAGGCTCAATGGGGTGCCGGTACTTCGCCTGATACCGGTCGGCGACGAACGCGGGCAAGTCGAACCGTTCCCGCGCGTCTGAGCCGAAGGCACCGACTTCGAGGTCGAGGTGGGAGTCCAGGCCCGCCACGGTCAGTTTGAATTCGGCCGATACACGGAGGTTCCCGGTGAGAGCCGTCTGGACGTACCCGTGCTCCGCCAAAGTAGCGATAGTTTGCACGGCACCCGGATACGCTGCCTGGTCGCGGGCGAGCTCAGCCTCTCCCTGCCTCATGACCTGCATCAGCACGTCAGCGTACCGGCTGAATCCTTCTTCGGCGGTCTCGCTGGCGACGCCCGAGGCTATGGCCGTGTCCACGACGATGGACTCGTCGGTGTAACCATGTATCCGCGCAGCGGGAAACACGACAGCCGACTCTTCGATGTCGTAGGTCCGGGCTACTGCTCGCCGCAGCCAGCGCAGGTCCGCCGGAATCAGCGTGCCGTCCACATCCCAGATGATCAGCCCTGCCCGTGTCTCAGCCATGTTCATCGATTCTGGCAGACGGTAGCGGACCCTGCAGCGGTCAACGGTTCACCCAGCACGTTCAGCGCCCGCGTCCATGGAAGCGGTCCGGTTTCACCGTCCTCGGTAATGCGGACGAACCACACACCCCAGCCAGCCAGTCGCTCGCGGGCCTCACGCACGGCGGGGAAGTTGGCCTGCTCCTGCTTGTCGTGCGGGATCGCTACGACGGGCAGCCCTTCGCCGACGGCTTCTACCAACAGGGCGAGCGGCAGTGTGTCACCGATACCGGCTGACCATTTCGCCATCCTGTTCGTCGTCAGCGGTGCTGCGATGATCGCGTCGGCCGGGGGCAGGAGGTCCTCGGTTCCTGGCTGTTCGAACTCCCAGCGCACCGGGTGACCGGTCTGCGCCTCCAAGGCGTCGGTATCGAGAAAGCGGACACCGTTCGGCGAGGCGACGACGAACACGTCCCAGCCCTCAGCCTGGGCGAGTTCGACCAGCTCACTCACCTGAGTTCGGTCAGTCATGAGCCCATCATGGCAGTCTGCAGAGGACACTGCCGGGCTACACCATCACTACGCCTACACGCCCCGGGCGAGGTCGCCCAACTCGCCCGGCGGCGCTCCGATGGCACTCGGGCGGCCACCCCGCGACTACCTGGTTCTGTCGTGTTCCAAGGTGGCGTTCTCAGCGGCGATGGCGGGTGTGCCGTAGAGGCCGTAGGCAAGGAGGACGTCGGGGCACTCGCCGTAATCGCCGATCTCGAGGCTGAGTGAGACGGGCTGATCGGTGCCCGGTGTACGTACATGGATTGGTGTCGGGCGGGGGCGGTCGTAGGTGACCTGCATGGGGGTGGATTCCCAGACGCGGGGGAATTCGGGGGTGGCCCGCAGTTTCCGGAACACGGATCGCGCTCGAGGGAGATCGCGGTATCGACCGAGGGTTCCGCGCAGGATGGTAACGGTGTAGCGGGCTTCGTTGTCCCAGTCGTGAATGTGGTCGCGGGCGGCGGGGGAGAACATCCACTGGAAGTAGTTGTTGTCGGCCTCGGCGAGGCCGGGCGCCATGCGGTGGAAGATCCGGTTGCCGTGCAGCACGGTTCGGAGGGGATCGAGGTAGACGGCGAGGGTGTCGCGGGTATCGAGGTGGTCGAGGTGGGCTTGGATGCCCAGGCCGGTGAGGCGCTGGCGTAGTTCCTCGGCGGGTGGCAGGTCGAGGGAGGGTTGCCACAGTTCGTGCAGGTGTCGTCGCTGTGAGGAGTCGAGGTCGAAGGCGTCGACCAGTTTGGCGAAGACACGAGGGCCGGGATAGGTCCGATCCCGGATGAGCCGGTGGAGGTAGGAACTGCTGAAACCGGCCTGTTGGGCCGCGGACTCACGGGACAGATGATGGCGGTGGCGCAGCCATTCCAACGAGTCGTGGAAGTCGGGCATCCCGTCGAGTGCCGGGGCTTTCCGCATTTCATCTTGCCCGTCTGTGCGGAGGTAGCGCGAGCGCGGTTTCCCTGGCGTGTGAACGACGAGGTGCCTGCTCGGCGTTGTGTTGGCGGGTGGGGGGATTGCCTGTCATTCGGTACTCCTGTTCGGTGGTGCGGGGATTCGGGGGTTGGCACCGTGAGCTGCAGTTCATCGGCATCTTCCGTGTCGACTAACACTGCCGGTCAGACCTGACCCGTTGTAGGGCTCGCAGTAGCACACACAGAATCGGACGTCGTGGGAACTCGAGGCGTAGCCGAGGTGGATACGTGCGGAGTACAGTTCGCCGGTGATGGGGTCGCGCAGGTGGACGGGTTCCTCGGGGCGGCGGCCGTAGGCCACCGCATCGCTGGTGTCCCACGCCTCACGGAAGGTGGCCGCACCGCGCAGGTCACGGACGAGGGTAAGAGCGTGCGGGGTTTCGCGGTGGCGTCCGAGAGCGGCGCGCAGAGTCGCGACCAGGTAGGCGGCGACGCTGTCCCAGTGCACGACGATGGGTTCGGCGGTGGCCGTGGTCGAGCCGGGGTGAAAGAACCACAAGGCGACGTTGCCGCGGAATCCTTCGATGCCGGGCAGGCCCGCAGTGAACCGTTCGTTGGCGAGGACCACATTCCACAGCGGATCGATGTAGGCGCCGGCGATCTCGCGGCGGTCGAGGTAGGTCAGTGTCGCCCGGTTCTCCGGAATGTCGATGCGCGTGCGTAGTTCCGCAATCGGCTGCAGAGCCACCGGGGGCCGGGCGAGGTCGCGGATGTAGCGTTCCTGCGCGCGATCGAGGTCGTAGGCAGTGACGAGGTGGCTCAGGACCGCTGGTGAGGGCGTCGCCTTGTTGTGTTCGATCTTTTTGAGCATCTCCTCGCTGATGTGAAGGCGGTCAGCCGCGCGCGGGCGGGGGAGTTTGCGGCGCTCGCGGATCCGGCGCGCCCAGCAGCCGAGGTCGGGTATCTCCGACCGAGACGAACTGGCGCGGTCCTGCTGGCGGCGTCGTCGCGGATGGTGGGCCGGATTCGTTGTCCGGGTCACGTAAAGCCCCTCCTACTACGGTCTTCCGTACTTCCTTCCACGTGGGGTACGTTGAAGGGTTAACTTTCCCCGAGCTGATTCGTTCCTACCAGAGAAAGATCATCCCCGGCAAACAAGTTTTTCTGTGAGCTAGCCGACAAATAGCCATAGGTGTCCGCGCGGCAGGCGCGATGTGTTGCTGTGCTCGCGCGCCGGGATGACGCGCGCGTTCGGGACGTTTCTCTAGTTTCTCTACTGATACTCGCGTTACCCCTTTCCTGCATCGACGCAGGCCATCATGTGCGGCCGGAGGGGTAATGGTTGTGATAGCACATTCTTTACCTCTCGAAGGGGTAGCGCAGCAGCGGTTTTCGGGGCTGTGATGGTGGAGCATCACACCTCCTCAGAAAGGGAAAACCGTTGGACATATACAACATTCTGGTGCTGCTCGACGCAGGCGCTTCGCTGGTCTCGAATGTGCTGTCGGTCGCCTCGCAGGCGTTGAGTCTGGTCCTGTCGTTCGTCTGATCGTCGGGCCGTTCCTCTGATTCGAGGGGTACGCCGACGGGTCTCCCGGCTGTGGTCGGGCAGCCGGGAGTATCGGCCTTTCTCGCGTGTTGTCACGCGCATTTTCTGATCCTTTTCCTTTCCTTTCTCATTCGATCGAAAGGGTTATTTGTCGTGCCCGAAAACGGGAATACATCCCTCGCGTACGGGGGTCGGCTGCTGTGGGGTGGCCGCATGTTGGCTGTCGGTGTCCTACCGATGGTGATGATGATCGCCACACCCGAAGCCGGTGCGCTGACTGCGGATCCGATCGCCGACCAGCCCGGGGTCACCGCCCCGGCCCAGCCCGGAACCACCGCACCCGCCCCGCCCCCACCACCGGACCTACCACCGCCCGAACCCCCTGTGTATGCGGTGCAGCCGCCCGAGGTCCGCAACGGCCCGGCCCCGCGCCCGGCGCCTCCACCCGCTCCCGCGCCGCCGGTGCAGGTGGTCGAGCTGCACTCACCGGAACCGGTGCCTCCGGTCGCGCCGATCGAGGCCCCGCCGGACACGATCCGGATCGGCCAGTGGGAGACGCCGTCGCCGGACTGGGTGCCTCCGGAGATTCGTGACGGCGTCAACACCACCGCCGCGAACCTGGAAGCGCAGGCCGCGACGTTCCTGGACTCGATCGGGATCCCGGCGGGTCGCTCTGATCGGGTGGCCGGTGCCACGATCGCCGGGGCAGGGATCGGTGGTGCGATCGGAGGCGCGCTGGCGGGGACCCCGGCGGCGGCAGCGGGCGCGGTCGCGGGCGGGCTGGCCGGTGGCACGATCGGCGGTATCGCCGGTGCCGCACTGGGCACGGTAGTGAGCGTGCCGGTCATCGGCACGATCACCTCCGGTGTGGCCGGGACCGTGCTGGGCGCAGCAGCCGGTGCTGTCGCGGGCGCGATCGTGGCAGGGGTTCCCGCCGCCGTGGTCGGCGCGCTGGCCGGTGGCACAGTGGGCGCAGGGTTCGGTGCCGGAGTGGGGGTGGGCCAGCCGTGACCGGTCTGCGTCTCCTCACCGCCACCATCCTGGCGGCCTGCACGAGCGCGCTGTGCACGCCCGGCTCCGGGGCGGCGCAACCACCCGCCGCAGGCCCGGGTTGCCCTGTGCTGTGGGTCCTCGGAGTGCAGGGCACCGGCGAGTCGTCCCCGGAAGCATCCCCGTCCGCCGATACCGGGATGCTCGGATTCTTGCTCGGCCCGGTGGTGGCCGCTGTGCCAGACCTCGTGCACCGCACGTACATCGCTTATCCGGCTGGGTTCGGTGGCGCGGTGGGCACAGGCACCAGCCCCGACTCCTACGCGGCCTCGATGGGCGAGGGCTTGGCCGCGCTCACGGCCACTGCCGCCCGGATCGCCGCCGATTGCCCCGCCACCGCTCTGGCTGTGGTCGGGTATTCCCAAGGTGCGCAGGTGGTGTCGGAATTCGCCCGCGCTGTCGGCGCGGGCGAGGGACCCGTCCCGGCCGAGCGGGTGGCAGGTATCGCGCTGTACTCCGATCCCGATCGCGCCCCAGGCTCGCCGGTGATCCCCGGCCGTCCTGGTCAGCTCACCCCCGACCCGGCCCCCGGCACCACGGGGGTGGCGGTGTCGGGGGTGGCGATCACCACCGCCCCGGCCTCCGGCGGCGGGATCGCCACCAGTTCGGGTGTCGAGTACGGGGCGTTGACCGGGCGGGTGGCCGATATCTGCGTCGATGGCGACTTGAGTTGCTCGGCACCCGATCGCGCCGCCCTGTTGCGGGTGGCCGCGCAGATCGCTGCCCAGGCGGATCTGCGTGATCCGGTGGCCGCGCTCGGCTCGATCCAGGCGCTGCTGTCGGGTGTGCTCGGTGACGCCTGGACCACCATGGTGAACAACGACTTCCACATCGGCCCCGGCGTCGTCGATTACGTCCCCGCGGCGAGCCTGGCCGACCGGCTCACCGACGCCTCCGACCCCCGCACGCCCCGACCCGATCCGGACCAGACGGCTGCCGCGACGGCCCGGTGGGGACAGATCACCGAGGTCGTGGCCTCCGACCCGGTCGGGCAGTTGCCGAAACTGGCCGGGCAGCTCTCGGGTGCGTGGGGGCAGCTGGTGGCCGACAACGCCGATCTGACGAACCCGGGCGTGTGGCTGCGCTATGCCGACATCCATGGCCGCCACACCGGATACGCCGCTGCCGGACAGCTCGTCAGCGGCGTCGCGTGGCTGACCGCACTCGCCCACGATCTGGCCGGGAGGCACCCGTGAACAACAGCGACTTCTACGACACACCCACCGTGACCGGCAGCCGCGCGGGAGATCTGGTGCGCACCCGGCCGGTGTTCGTTCCGCAACTGACCTCGGCGGCAGGAGCGTGGCAGGTCATCTACATCTCCACCAATTCTCGCTCCGAACTCGTTCCCGCCTCCGGGATCGTGCTGACTCCTGAGGCGGTCGCCGAGCCCGGTGCTACCGCGATCCTGGTGTATTGCACGGAGTTTCGTGGTCTGGGCGGGGTGTGTGCACCCTCGCAACTGCTGGCGATCGGTGCCGAACCCGACACGACCGGGATCGAAGCGGCCTTGCGGCGGGGGTGGGTGGTGGCGATACCCGACGGTGAAGGACTCGGCCTCACCGGAGGAGGACCGCACACCTTCCTCGCCGCCCGCGCCGGGGGCAGGGCCGTGCTCGATCTGGCGCGGGCGGTCTATCGGGGCGCGAACCCCGATGTCCCGGTCGCGCCGGTGGTGGCCTGGGGATACGCCGACGGTGGGCGGGTGGTCGCCGCCGCCGGGGAACTGCAGCCGTGGTATGCGCCCGAGGTGGACTTGCGTGGGATCGCCGCCGGAGCCGTCGCTTCCGACCTCGCGGCGCTGGCTCCGGCGTTCAGCCGGGGCTTGGGCGCGGGCCTCGGGCTCGCGGCGCTGATCGGGCTCTCACGCGCCTACGACCAGCTCCCGCTGCGCCACATCCTGACCGAGGCCGGGACGCGAGCGGTGGCCGAGGCACAACATCTCACCGATGCCGCACTGCTGAAACGGTTTCCGCAACCGGTGGCGCACTGGTGCCGACGCCCGGACCCGTGGAACGATCACTGGTGGCGGCGGGTGCTGGCGTTGGAGACCCTCGCCCACACCATGCCCGCGATGCCGCTGCACCTGTACCACGGCAGCGACGATGAGATCGTGCCCGTGTCCGCTGGGCGGCGCACCCTCATCGCTTACCGGCAACGCGGCACCGAGGTCAGCTGGCGCGAGTACGGCGCCGATCACCGCGCCACCGCCGACGCCGCCACCCCCGATGTCCTCGCCAGACTCGGCGAGAACATCACCCGCCGGCCGCCTCCCAAGCCGGGCCGGCCGATCGGCGAGGGCGAGCACAGCGAGCACGCCACCCGCCCCTGACCCCCTCCAGGGGAAACCCTGCCCGCACCCCGCACCCACCCCCACCCGGGGTGCGGGCAGGCCCCCGGAGACGTACCCACAGCACACAGTCCGAGACCTACTCCTGATCAGGCGAGGTGAATGCAGTTGCGCAAGACGCCGGGCGACGACGACCCGTGGGCCTGGATCGAACAGCCGCTAATGGGACCGTCCCTGCACCTCGTGCCCGACCCCGATCTCGATTCCGAGACCGGGGTCGAGGCGAATCCTGCGGCGCGGGAAGGTCGCTGGCTGGTGGCGTTGCCGCAGCCTCCTGACCCGCCCGACACGGCCGTAGGGCTATGGGGGCGGGGTGATGCCGGGCATCGGGTGTCGTGGCGGGTGTGGGCGGCGCTGGCGGCCACTGTGGCGGTGATGATCGGTGTGGTGGCCGTGTGGGCTGACGACACACGAGACGCCGGTGATCCGCTGCGTGCCACGGCGGTCCCGCCGAGCGTCACGTCGTCGGCCGAGGGGGCGTGCACCGGGTTGTCGGGCACCGTGGTCACCGACCGTCGCGCCGACACCACCGCGACCGTGGCGGGGGTGATCGCGGCGTTCGAGGCCGCCTACTACATCGATCGCAACGCCGAGACCGCGATGCGGCTGCTGGCACCGGAGTCCGGCATCGCCGCAGATGGACTCGCCGCCGGGATCGCCTCGATCCCGGCGGGCACGACCCATTGCGTCGCGGTAACTCCGATCTCGGAGTCGACCGCGAACGTGCATGTGGTCGAGCTGCGCCCGGACCGGCAACGGATGGACTACCTCCAGCTCATCAACACCCGCCCCGGCGAGAGCGGCCTGTTGATCAGCAACATCCAGAGGCAGGGATGACCCCGACCACCCCACAGTCTCCCGGCTCGCAGGCGCCGTTACTGATCGCCGTCGCGGGCCTCGGCCCGCGCGTCGGCACCACGACCACGGCGGTGGCTCTGGCTTGCGCCTGGCCTGGTCGCGAGGCCGCGCTGGTGGTGGAGGCCGACCCCGCAGGTGGGCAGTTGGCCGACATGGTCGAAGCCGACCCGTATCTGGGGTTGGCGAGTTTGGCCCGCACCCTCGAACCGGACGCAGAGTTCGAAAAGGACCGGGTGCTCGAGCACCTGCAATTCCTGCCCAACGCCGTGCCGATGCTGGCCGCACCACCGGGCCGCGACCCCGCGCGAACGGCACTGACCACCGCACTGCTGACCGGCGCGCACCCGGGCTGGCGGGGGCTGGGGGCGACGGTGTTCGCCGATTGCGGTGTCCCCGAACCGGACTCGGACCTGGCCCCGGTCCTGGAGGCCGCCGACGCCTGCCTGGTCGTCGTACGCCCCGAATACACCGAGCCCGAACTCGCTGCCCACCGCATCCTGCGACTCACCGCGGGCTGCCGCCGCCGGGGGATCGTGCTCATCGAGAAACCTCGCAGCGAGTTCGCCGCTGCCCTCGCCCTGCCGATCCTGGGATCCTTGCCCGCCGCGCCGGTGTCGGCCGAGGCGCTGCTGCACGGGACCCGGCAACCGCGTCGCGGTCCTCGCCTGCTGCCTGCCGCGCGCACCATCGCCACCGCCGTGCGCGAACAACTGCGCCCACCGCACCCGGTCGCGACCGCCCCGCATCGGCGTACTCGCCCACCGACCCGCCCCCACACGGCCCCCGCCCGCCGCCAGGCACCACCACCGACCGTCTACCGACTCGACCCGGCCACCACCGCCGTAGGCCCGCGACCGTCACCGAACCCGAGAACGGAGGCAGGGAAGGTCCGCACCCCGCCCGCCCCCTCTCCCGTACGTGTGCCGCCGCCTCGCCCCACCACACCCGGCCACGCCGCCCAGCAGACCAGCCCACCCGGCCAGGACCGAGCCACCGACCCTCCTGCCGCGCCACATCGCTTCGCGCCGTCGAGCCCGCCACCGGCGAGCCCGGCCCCGAAGCGGTCCGAGCCCGGACTGGCGATCAAGGTCTTCGGGCCGACCCGGCTGCTATGGCGAGCACCAGGGCGTGAGGAGGCCGTGGACATCACCTCCCGGTTGCAGCCACGCAGCCGCGCGCTTCTCACCGTGCTCGCCCTGCACCCCGAGGGCATTACCAGGGCAGCGCTGATCGAGCTGCTCTGGGACGAGCGTGCCCCGGAACGCTCCGGGCACGCGCTGACCAACACGTTGAGCCGCCTGCGCACCACCGTCGCCGCCGCCACCGACGACCAGGTCACCACCTTGCTGAGCGACGACCGAACGCATTGCCGCTTGTCCGAAGACGGGATCACCGTCGACTATCGGCAGTTCACCGCGGCCGTCGCCTCCCGCCGCCGCGCCACCGCAGATGAGGACCAGGCCGCCGCCTGCCGAACCATCGCGCAGCTGGCGACCACCACCCTGGCCACCGACCTCACCGACGCCGCCTGGGTAGAACCCCTGCGCGAAGCCGCACGCCGCGACACCCGCTACGCGCTGAGCTGGCTGGCCCGCAACGCCGACCTCGACCCCCACGCCACCCTGGGACTGCTCGAGACAGCGGTCGACAACGACCCCTACAACGAAACCCTCTGGCACCACATCCTGCGCCTGCACGCCCGACTCGGCGAATACGACGCCCTCGCCTCCACCTACTCACTACTCACCCACAGACTCGCCGAAATCGGCGAAACCCCGAGCCGCGAAACACACCGGCTCCTCGAAGACCTCCGTAAAACCGCCGAATAGAAGACGGCCATCAAACGAATCCTCTCCTGCTGCTGCGTGGGTCCGCTAAGAAATCCGCGCCACCCTCTCCCGTGTGGCAGCGAAGTGTTACCGAGTGACGGTCGGTGCCGAATGCAATGTATAATTCAATCCAGCGATGCGCGCCGCTCGGGAAATTATTCGTTGCGGGCGCGGATACGCATTTCATTCACGAATTCTCGAATGCCGTTCTCGTGGCATCGTGGATTTATTCCCGGTGCGGCTGCTGCTCGCGATCTTGATGTGGTCAATTGGTGGGGCGCTCCGTGGGGTTTTCCGTGGGGTGTTCCGTGGGGCGGTCAAGACGCCCCACTTCGACGCGGCAAAATACCTGTTCAGGGGCCATATACCCGAGTGGGGGCCATCCAGGATTGTCTATATACAAAGCTATATAGACATGCTTCGCCCCCACTCGTCGGCGGTTCCTCCCGCCCGTGCCGTGCCGCAACCACCCTTGCTGCCTGTCTCCATCCCGCCTTATCTTCTCCACCTTCTGTGTCATCTATCTTCTTTTCTTTTGTTGCTTTTATGGGCGGTGCGCGGTCTCGGCCGAGGAGGGCTGCGCGCGTTTCATTTCATTCTTGCTTTGTCGGATATGGGGGCTCGCGAATAAATTTCGGGAAATTGCCGCTTTTTCGGGTTGTGGACTCGTCGTGAGCCGAGCTAGCGTCGAGACGTGCCCCGGAATTCGCCGGGGAATCCACGGAAATCCGATTGGTGGCCTCGCCACACGTATGCCACGATCCGCGTGGCGGTACGTGATTCGGGTTCGACTTTCTGGAGACGAAATGACTGCACCTCGTTTGGGTAATGGTGAATTGCGGCGCATGGTCGCCGGTGTGCTGGCTGGCGATCCGGGCCGCGAGCATTCCCCCCGGGAGGTCGCGAAAACCCTGGCGCGTTCTTCCGGTGCGGTCGGCAACGCGCTCGAGGCGCTGACCGCCGCCGGTCACGCCGACCGCACCGCCGCCTCACCGCGCCGCTACCGCGCCAACGCCCACACCGCCGCCGCTGCCGCCCCGGCCACGCCTGCCTCGGCGGCATCCGCCACACCCGCCCCGGCCGCACCCGCTACGCCCCCGGCGGCACCCGCCGCGCCCGCTGCCCCGGCGGTCCCGGCCGCAAGCGCACCGCGTAGGCGGCCCCGTGCGGCGAAAACGACGAGTGGGCCGGTGGCGCGTCCGAATGGGCAGATGTATCACCCGCGCAAGCTCGCGGGCAGCGCCGATGTGGATGTGTTGCGCACGATGCGCGCCAACGAGGTGCCCGTGCTGCTGTACGGGCCACCCGGAACCGGGAAGACCTCGCTGATCGAGGCCGCGTTCGGTGACCTGCTGACCGTGCAAGGGGATGGCGACACCACGGTCGCTGATTTCGTGGGCGAGTACACCCAAGCCCCGGACGGGACCTTCGTGTTCGTGCACGGGCCGCTGGTCCGGGCGATGCGCGAGGGCCGAGTGCTGTTCGTCGACGACGCGACCCTCATCGCCCCGACCGTGCTCTCGTGCGTATACCCCGCGATGGACGGGCGGCGGGAGATCGTGATCAAAGCCAACGGTGGCGAGGTCGTGAAAGCCGAGCCCGGGTTCTACATCTGCGCGGGACACAACCCCGGAGTCCACGGGGCGATCCTGTCGGACGCGCTCGCCAGCCGGTTCGCCTTCCAGGTCCAGGTCTCCAGCGACTACGACCTCGCCACCAGCCTCGGGGTGAACCCGAAAGCGGTGCGGGTGGCCCGCAATCTGTCCACCCGCCAAGCCAAGGGCGAGATCGGGTGGGCACCGCAACTGCGGGAACTGCTGGCCTTCCAGAAGATCGCCACCGCCACCACCGAACTCACCGCCGCCGCCAACCTCATCGGCACCGCACCGGAAGAGGACCGCGCCATCGTCGCCGAGGTCGTCAAAACCGTGTTCGGCACCACCCTCGAGCCCCTGTCGCTGGGCACCCGCCTCTAGGCGACCTTCCGCTACAGCCACCACTGACCCCGAACACCTGAAACCGCACGGTGACAGCTGAATTCGAAGAGGAGCCATCGCAATGACCGAACCGAGGAACCGGACACGCCCGACCACCGCCGCGCTCACCCCGATCTACGAGGTGAAAAACCCTGTCACCGGAGACCAATTCATCATTTACGCCGCCGACGATGCGGGCATGTTCACCGTGGCGCACGTGAGCGCCCCCCTTGCCGCCCCGCGTATCCACCTGGTCAATCCCGACGACATCGCCGAATACGCGACGGGCGCGGTCGGTGTCATGCGCAACCGGCACGCGGGTTTCGCCGCGCAGGTCTACACCAACAGCGCACCCGCCCCGTTGTCCACCCGGCTGCCGGACTGAACCTCCACACACCTCTCGCCTGATCGGAAGGAACACCCCGCCGTGACCGCTCACGTGATCGCCGACCCCGCCACCACACCCGCCGCCCCGCCCGCCACCACCGGCTGGGCTGCCCTGTCCGCCGCATTGACCGAGGAGGCACCCCCGATCGCTGACCGCGACGACCTCGTGGTCACGATCGCCCCCGGTGCCGCGCACGGGCACCCGGCGGTGTTCATGCCGCATCGGGCCGCCATCGAACTCGACGGCACCCACCTCAGGATCGACCCGGCCACAGCGCGCCCGGACCGCAACAGCGACCGCGCCCGCTACCCGGCCCTGTTCGGTGCGTTCGTGCACGAATGCGCCCACGCCCGCCACTCGGCCTGGGAGCCACCCGCACTCGCGAATCCGGCCGTGGTCGAGGCCGCGATGCTGCTGGAAGAGTCCCGCATCGAGGCCGCGCAGATCCGCCGCCGCCCCGCCGACCGCCACTGGCTACGCGCCTCGGCCACCGAGATCGTCATCGGAGACACCGGCGGCCCCGCCGCTATGGCAGCGGTACCCGCCACCGAATACGCCGCCGCCCACTCGGCCGCGTTGATCCTGGGCCGCGTAGACGGCGGCATCCTCACCGAGACCGAGACCGCACCCGCCGCCACCACGATAAAAGCCATCCTCGGTGCTACGAAACTCGCCGACCTCCAAGCGATCTGGCAGCACGCGCACACCCTCGCCGACGACGACACGGCAGGGATGCTCGAACTGGGGCAGCGCTGGCTCGACCTGGTCGGCCCCGACCCGCACGCCGAACCCGACCCGGCCTCGATACTGGCCGCCGCGATCGACGCGACGATCACCAAAATCACCAAAGCAGTTGCCGACGAACCCGCCCCGCTCGATCCGGCGGAGATCGCCGCCGCTGCCGCTGCCGCCGAACTCATGGCCGAACTGGAAGCCGAGGCCGCCGCGAGCAAGGTGTTCGGCGCTCGGGGCTCGACTCCCATCAGCCGCGCCCCTCGCGCGCCGCGCGCGGATGAGCGGGCCGCCGCTCGTGTGCTGGCGCGCGCGTTGAGCACCGCCAGCCGCCGCGAACGCGCCGTGGTCAAAACCGGGTCGGTGATACCACCGGGCCGGGTGCGGATGCGCGGCGCGATGGCACGCGAAGCCCAGCGCGCCGCCGGGGCCATCCCCACCGCCGAGATGTTCACCCGTACCACCCGTAAAACCGTGCCCGTGCCCCCGCTGCGAGTCGGGATCGCCTGCGACATCTCCGGGTCGATGACCTCCTACGCCAAACCGGTCGCCTCCGCCGCGTGGATCATCGCCCACGCCGCCCAACTGGCCACCATGCCCGCCGACACCGCCACCCTCACCTTCGGCAACGACGTGCACTCGGTTACCCGCCCCGGTACCGCACCGGCCAAGGTCACCGAGTTCAAATCCAGCGACAACTACGAGGCCATCGACGTGGCCATCGACGCACTCGACGGCGCGCTCGGACTATCCCGCCGGGAGAACACCCGCCTGCTGGTCATCATCTCCGACGGCGTCTTCAGCGCCGAACCCCGCCGACGCGCCCAGCAGCGCCTCGACCGGCTCCGCGCCAGCGGGTGCGCGGTGCTGTGGCTCGCCCCCAACACGCGCGGTGTCCGACCCCTCACCGGTGCCATCGTCCACCGCATCACCGACCCCGCCACCACCGCCCAAGCCATCGCCCGCGCCGCTACCGCCGCCGTACGCACCGCATAACCCACCGGCCCCGGGGGGGGGGGGGCCCCCCCCCCCCCCCCCGGGGGGGGGCCCGGCCCCCCCCCCCCCCCCCCGGCCCCCCCCCCCCCCCGCCGCCACCCCCGCCCCGCCGAAAGCGCGACGCCAATAAAACCCCCCGGCCCGCTACCAGTTTGGTTGGGGACCCACAGGGGTGGCA